>VGYL01000170.1 GCA_016872975.1 Planctomycetota bacterium | reverse complement strand
TCCGCAGGCGGCGTGGATGCAGCAGCGATCCAGATTGTCGAACAGAAAAGCGGCCTCGACCACCGCGGCGGCCATGTACGCGCCCTCGGGTTGCGACAGGGTCACGATCCAGGACCCATCGGTCCGGTTGGGACTGGTGGCGCCGAAGCCGCGCACGAAGACGGATTCCCGGCCGGTCTCGACCCGGTCGGGCAGATAGAAGCCGACCGTCGGCATGTGTCCCCGAATCCGTTGCGTCTGCGCCAGGCACAGGGGCTTGCCCTGGGACGACATGTACGTGCGCTCGAGCGTCCAATCCTTGAAGTCCGGGGCCCCGGTCGGATTGAGGCAGTTGAAAGCGAAGACCTCGTGCCAGTGAAACTCGGTGTGATTGCGGACCGTCATCTCGACATCGACGTAGTCGTTGGCGGGGATCATCCGCGCGTTGTACTGGATGCGTCCGCCCGGTCCCCAGGAACAGGAGACCACGCCCTGCGGGTCCGGTCCGGCCCACTGGATCGAGGTCTCCGGGAAGTTCAGGAGCATGGCCTCCCGGCACCCGATGGTCTCCGGGACCCCCAAAGAGAAGACTTGGTTGTTCAAGCCGGGGACCTTCGCCGTCACGGTCATGGCCCCCTGTTGCGGCTGCAACACGATCCGATCCGGCGGTGCAGTCGCCTGCCCGCGGACATGACCGGCGTCCCCGGGTGTACGTGTAGTGTCGCGGGTCTGGCGCCCTCGACTCAAGGGCGGGACGCCCTCGCCACGGGGGGTACTCTCAAGGCGCAGGTGCTTGGCGAGGAAGGCCAGCTCCCGTTGCACCAGGGTCGTGTCGCCGCGCCCGCCTTCCGGGGAGATGACCAGCTCGTAGGGCACTTGCAGCTCCTTGAGCTTCTTTTCCAGGATCAGACTGGTGATCGGCGTGTGAGCGTCCCACTTGAGCCGGGCATCGCCGGGCCAGAAGGCGTCCACCGGTCCCTGGTTGGTCAGAAACACGGGCGGCGCATCCCGCGTGACATACTCGATGGGGGAAAGGGGCCGCAGCTTTTCCAATAGCTCGTCCCGCGAGATCTCGCCAGGGGCGGCGCCTACCAGGGACAGCATCCGCTCCCACAAGTACGACTGCGGGTTCTCCTCCGTCAGGAGTTCGCGCATCTGCGCCACCAGATCCGTGGGCGCAGCGCCGGCCACGATGCAGTTGGATTTCGACGACTGGCGTTCCACGGGGTCCTGTGCGGCGGGATTGGCGCGATCGGGTTCGAAGCCCACCATCAGGGCCAGATGGCCGCCGGAAGACCGGCCCTTGACGGCGATCCGGGTGGGATCGATTCCCCACTCGTCCGCCCGCTCGCGGACGAACTGGACGGCGCGGGCGATATCGTCGCCGGGCGCGGGCCAGTGGAGGTCCTTGCCGACGGGCCGGTGCGCCACGACGATGACGGAGATACCGGCGTCCAAGTAGGGCTTGAATGGTTCGAGGTTGGCATTCTGGGGCGGGGCCGAATTCCAGCCGCCGCTGAGGATCTGGACGATGGCGGCCGTGGGGGCGTCACGTTGCACCAGATAGGCATTGAGCATCTGGGCCTGCGGCGCCTCGCGGCTGTAGCTGACGCGTTCGACGATGCGAACGGCAGGTGCCTGCGGGGTAGTGCGGGCCGGGGTATCCGAATTGACTGTACCAATGACCGCTTTGGTCAAGGCGGTCAGCGAGTGGGGGACCGATTCCGGCACGATCTGCGTCGGATGGGAGTACCAGCTTTGCACGAACCAGCGGGTCGGCCGGCCGCCGGCCTGGAGATACGCCTCCACCATCTTCATCGTGTCGGTATAAAAGACCTCGTCCGACTTGTGTCCGCCCCGCTCGGAATTGACGATCAGGTTGAATTGCAGCCTCTGCGCGCGGGCGAAGTCCTCATAAGTCCGCACCCGCCCCAGCCAGTCGACCGTCCGAGGGTCTTTGAGATTGACGGAGAAGTGCTCGCCCACCAAGTAGTCATAGGGATTGTCCACCGTCACGCCGGCCAGGGGGAGGTTGGCTGCCTTCAGCTTGTCGAGCACCACGCGGACCACGGTGTCGTAATCGCCGTAGTCCTGCCGCTGCGGGCCCCGGGCGTGATAGGACACGTCGCCGCGATAGCCCCAGTTCGGGAAGTTCGTCAGCAGGAAGAAGCGGATCTCCGGATGGGCCCGGCGCACGAGGGTCAGGTAGTCCACCAGCTCATCCGCCGCCTTCTCCACGGAGTCGAAACGCCGGCCGTCCCGGCGCTTTTCGGGATGCAACAGCCGCCGGACCGGGCCGTCCAGGTTCAGAAAGTCCACCCGCCCGCCGGCCGCGTAGAACTTGGCCAGCTTCGCCAACTCGATCCGGGCGGAGGCTTCGCCATTGGTCTCGTCCATGGGCGCGAAGTCCAGGGTCCCGCCGCATTCGACGGAGACCTGGTAGCCTCGCTGCCGCACCAACCGCACGAGTTGCTGCAACTGCTCGGGCGTCGCACGGTTGATCATGTCGATGTAGAACTGGATGCCGGTCAGGTGTTCCCGCACGTACGGCCACTGGGCCTCCGGCGCCAGCAGGTCCAGCACCTTCTCGCCCGTGCACAGCCAGACCTCCGGCTTGGTCGCGCTGGTTACCGGCGACGTCGATTGAGCCGCAGTCTCCTGCCGTGAGCGTGGCACAACTCTTGACGCCCGGTTGGATTCGGACGCAATCCCCAACGTGCATACTGAAAAGAGCACAAATGACAATGCGATACCGCGAGTCCTGAAGCCATCTTTGTGGCTCTGTCTCATTTCTGTTCTCCCGATGTGGTGTTTTGCGAGGGGACCGTGTGGGCGACGTACGCGCCGATGGGCCGGCCGGTGGGGGACTCCCAGTTGCCGGCCCACAGGACGCGTTGGCCGTCAGGCGAGGGGACGGCGTGGGCTTCCGTCAGGTAGTCGGTCTTGTTCGTACGGAGGTGGGCGATCCGCTCGACGGTGTGGCTGCCGTCCAGCTTCACCGCGACCACCTCGCCCCAGAACGGCGGCCAGGTGGGGCCGGGATGCTGGTACGTGACGTAGGCCCACCCGGGGCGATGGAGATTCCGGGCGGAGGTGTGGCCGGCATAGCCGCCGGGCGTCAATACGGTCACCTGGCCGTCGGACAGGCGGCGTTTGATCACACGGCCGTTGTCCGGTTTCGACTTCGAGACCCCGACCGCGACGTCATCGCCGTTTTCGTCGAGCGTCAGATCGTAGTGACTGGGCCGTCCGTATTCCGACCACAGTTCCCCAACCTTGTTGCCCTGGAGGTCGTAGACCTGCGTCTGGTCGCCCCGCTCGCCGCGGATGCGGCCGTTGAGCACGATGTACCTGCCGGAGGCACAGATCGACACCCAATCGATGCCAACGTCGTTGAGGACAAGATCCGGATACGTGTGTCCTTTTTCCAGGTCGTACGCGAATGCGAGGCGGTCGGCCTCGCGCTTGCCGTCCACGACCAGCATCCGGCCGTCCCGGGAGAGATTCCCTTCCCAGGGTCCCATGCGGAACTCGGAATATCCTGGGAACGTGGCCAGAACCTGGGTCGTATTCTCCCGCACATTCCAGCGGCCGATACGGTTCTCCTGGACGTAGACCATGATGGAGGGCTCTTTCGGATGCCACCGCCGTTCCGTGCCGGGCGCTCCCGGCCGGGCAAAGCAGACTCGGTAGTTATCGCCGTCCAGAAAGAGGTGACCCGGCCGGCCCTGATGCCGCGCCAGATACAGCAGGGATTGATCGCAGTTCCAGGCCGCGTCCTTGGAATAGTGGTGCCGTACGATCTCGGCCCATCTGCCGTCGATGTTCGGAATGCTCGTACCCGGCTCGCCCGTGATCCGGGTGACCTTCGCGCCAAAGACCGGGTCGGTGTACGAGTCGAGATAACCCGGCTGCGGCACCGAGGGGATCGTCTCATACACCGGCAGATCGGAAGCACTCAGAGAGGATGTGAGAATTCGGTTGGCCGTGGCATGGGCTTGGAGCCCATGCATCATCGGCAGGATGCCGATGCCACAGAACGCCACGGGCAGGATGCCCGTGCCACTTCTCACACACTTTCCCAGACGGGACAGAACGACCGCCAACAGGAGCCATGCCGTGGTCATCTTATTCCCTTTCCATGCCCTTGCGGGCACACTACAAACGGGACCGCCGCGGGGATTGGATGCGGGTTGTTGTACACGTCGCTGGTCGGCTCGCAGCAGGTCCAGATCAGCCCGTCCGAGCGGGGCTTCAGGCCGTCGCACCAGAAGCAGGGTCCCCAGAGAATCAGCGGGGCTTTGACCTCGCCCTGCGCCGGGTTCCAGTTCAACGTCGGATCGCCCCGCATCTGCTTGTCGATCATCCAATGGCCAATGTCAGAAGAATCGTTCTGTGTCCCGGCTTCATAAGCTGTCCTTTCCTACCGCGTCTGTGGGTAACCGACGGTAGGAAAGACGCCGCAGAGGCTTCCCGGATTGCAGCAAGCTATTCGTGCACGAACAGGTCCCAGCCGAGGTAGCTGGTCACCGCCTCGCTGATGATGTCGGCGCAGTGCGACCGGACCATCGCGCAGTGGTGCTCGAAGCCCTCCTTGCAGAGGAACTTGAGCAAACTCTGGAGGTCGGGGATCTCGCAGACGGCGACGCCGCCCGACATGTCGAGCGCCTCGTTCGTGAACTCACCCTGGCCGAGGTAGCCGCGAATCCGGCCGTTACGGTCATCCGTGCTGAACCGCAGGTAGGTCATCGGGCCGGCCGCGACGCGGGCCTTGACGGCGCCGAAGCAGTTCTCCGCGCCCAGGGCCCGGCCGAGCACGTCGAGCGTCGAGATCTCGATGTTGTCGGTGCCGAAGAAGCTCCGCGGGTAGTTGCTGCAGTGCTGGGTGACGCACTTGTTGCGGTCGTCGCCGTAGTTGTTGTTCCAGTCCACGATGGCCGCTGCGTTGCCGCTGGCCAGGACCAGGGCGTACATGGCCAGGACGCCCGTCACGTCCACCTCGCAGGCGCAGGGCCGCAGGGCGTCGCTCATCATGCTCATCGTCAGGCAGGCGGCGCAGCCGTGGTTCTGCGGCAGGGAGGTCCAGCACTGCACCCCCGCGGCGTCGATCTCGTTGGCGTCCATCCAGTCCTGGATCGCCAGGAAAAGCCGCAGGTTCCGCTCAAACTTCGCTTCGACATCCGGAATCTGGGCCGGGACGCTGCCATAGCTCTTGATCTTCTCCAGGGCCCGTCGGGCGCGGGAGGACTTGACGTCCATCCTGCCCGCGGCCGCCAGGATCTCCGAGAGGTCCACCGGCGCCACCGTGATGCCGGACTGCTGGAGCAGCTTCTCGCTGGCCCGCATGGTCTGGAAAGCGGCCGGCCGGGCGCCGATGGCCCCGATCCGGGCGTTCCGTAAGCCGCCCGCCACCCGGCACACCCCCGCGAAGAACTCGAGGTCGCGGGCAAACGCCGGGCTGTCGAGGGCCACGGTATGCGTGGCGGTATCGGTAAAGGGGATGCCGTACTGGTAGAGGTTGTTGCAGACGGACAGCTTGCCGCAGAAGGAGTCGCGGCGGTGCTGCGTATCGAGCTTGCTCAGATCGTCGTCGCTGGCCTGCACCAGAACGGGCACGTCCAGCTTGGCGAACTGCAGCGCATTGACGATCCCCAGCTCGTCCCCGAAGTTGGGCAGGGCCACGATGACCCCGTCGATCTCGTTGCGGTGCTGGTTGAACAGGTCGGCGCACTTGCGGGCGTCGGCGAGGGTCTCCACGACCCCGCTGGGCGTCGCGTCCTGCGGCAGGATGACGGCCCGATGGCCCAGGTCCTTGATCTGATTGACCAACTGCTTGCGGCCGCTTCGCGCCAGCTCCACCGAGAACACGCCCCTGGTTCCAACGATCAATCCGAACGTCAGTTTGTCTTTTCTCATCGTGCCTTTCCTTGGGATTTGAGAACCGTCATGTCTTGCGAACAGATGCACAGGTTCGTTCATTCTCTCGCATTGTGCGTCCCTGGCCCCCGGTTGTCAAGAAGCACCAAGTCCCAAACGCCGCCAGGGGCGGAAGCACCAAATCTCAAACGAACATGTCATTGCGAGCGCGGCTCGCCGAGCGCGGCAATCTGTCCCTATGCCCGAGGAGATTGCTTCGTCGCTGCGCTCCTGGCAATGACATCATCCCGATGACCAAGACTACGGACTGGGCTGTGCCCGTTTTGCACCTTGGTGCCTTGAGTTTTGGACTTGTCTGGAATTTGGTGCTTGGGATTTGGAATTTCTTTGCCCTTTGGTGCTTGGAGTGTGGAGTCACCCGCGACGCGCGCGGCACGCCGGCCCCAGGGAGATTGTATTTGACAGGCGAGACCACTACCGGTATACGTTGTTCAAACGTTCAATGATGAACATGTGTTACGTGGGAATATGGCCAAGTTGACACCGCAGGAAATGCTCGCGCGGGCCCGTGAGGTCGTCGAGTGCGAGGCGCGCGCCGTAGCCGGACTGAAAACGCAGTTCACCGACCAGTTGGCGCAGGTGGCCCAGATGCTGCTGGACTGTCCCGGCCACGTCCTGATCGCCGGGGCCGGGACCAGCCGGGCCGTGGCCCAGCGTTTCGCCCATCTGCTGGCCTGTTGCGGGACGCCGGCCCTGTTTATCAGTGCCGCCGACGCGATTCACGGCGGCGCCGGCAGCGTCACGAGCCGGGACATCCTGTACATCATCTCCAAAGGCGGCCAGAGCACCGAGATCAACAGGTTCGCTCAGATCGCCAAGGACCGCGGGGCCCGGATCATTGCCCACACGGAGCAGCCGGACTCGCCCCTGGGACGGCTCAGCGATGCCGTGTTCCATATCGTTGCTCCCGAAAGTGTCGATCCCTACGGGATGATCGCCACCGGCAGCTCGCTGACCAACGCCGCGGCCTGCGATGCGCTGTGCGTCCTGCTGCTGGAGCTGCGGGGCTACACCAAGGACCAGTTTGGACAGACCCATCCGGGCGGGGCGGTCGGCGTGAAGCTCGACGCCAGGAAAGTTTGAAGTTTGAGGGTTGAAGTGTGAAGCAGGAAAGAGGCGCACTGATCGGTTCCAAGCTTCTTACTTCACACTTCACACTTCAAACATCAAACTTCGGGGTCTGCTGTGCGTTTGGCGGAGATAACGAATGAAGGCGGCATTTCTGACGGCGCCGAGAACGCTGGAGCTGCGCGAGATTCCCGATCCGACCGCGCCGCATGATGGACTGGTGCTCGCAGTCAAAGCCTGCGGCATCTGCGGGTCGGACCTGCGGCGGTGGAAGGAAGGCCCGCCGCAGGGCGTCGCCGGGATGATTCCGGGGCACGAGGCCGCCGGCGTGGTCATCGAAGCGGGTCCGGGCCAGAGCCGTTTCGCGGTGGGCGATTTCATCGCGATTGCTCCCGATGTCCATTGCGGTCGGTGCTACTACTGCCGCCGGGGTTTGTACAATCTGTGCGACGAGATCCGCTTCGTTGGCGTCACCCCCGAACTGCCGGGCGGCTTGGCCGAAAAGCTTGTCCTCACGGGCGAGATCCTCAGCAACGGTATCGTCCACCGGATGCCCGAAGGCATGTCGTTCGCCGAGGGCAGCCTGGCGGAGCCGAGCTGCTCCGTCCTGGCCTCGCACGACCGGGCGGCTACCGGTCTCGGCGACACCGTCGTCGTCATGGGCGCCGGCCCGATCGGCTGTCTGCACGTCATCATTGCCAAGGCGCGCGGCGCTTCCGTCATCGTCTCGGAACCCAGCCCGGTCCGCCGGCAACTGGCCGAGCGCTGCGGCCCGGATGCCATCGTGGACCCGAGCGCCGAGGACCTGGGGGCGCGCGTCCGGCAGATGACCGCCGGCGTGGGAGCGGACATCGTGATCTGCGCCAACCCCATCGCCGAGACGCAAACGCGGGCGGTCCAGATCGTCCGCAAACGCGGCAAGGTCATCCTCTTCGGCGGTCTGCCCAAGGCCGACCCCATGGTGACGCTCGACAGCAACCGCATCCATTACGGCGAGATCGAGGTCGTCGGCGCGTTCTCGTACCATCCGACCGTGCACCAGCGGGCCCTGGACCTGATCCGGCGCAAGGTCATCGACGCGGACCTGCTGGTGACGCACACCTTCGATCTGCGTGAGGTTGGCAAGGCGTTCGAGGCCGCGGCCGCCGGCGCGGCGCTGAAGGTCGTGGTCACGACGCAGAAAGACCGCAACCAGTAGCATGGGCACGAGCGCCCGTGGAGGCTGTGGGTAGGGTGGGGCTTGCCCCACCATGAAAGCTCATGGGCAGGACGCCTCATTGTTGTACCCATGTCGGCATGGTAGAACCGGCGGGTGGCATCGCCAAGGCCTCCGGCCTTGACGATGGCTTTCGCGCGTGCGGTCGAGGCATCGTCGAGCGCCTCAACCATCGTCAAAGGCGGAGCCTGTGGCGATGCCACCCTCTACAACAAGGGAAAGACGTGTACAACAGTGAGGCAGGAGGCCCATGCCACGATGCCCTGACGGGCACGCTACGAATGAGTCTGGGGTATCGTCCGACCGGACGGAGAGATGTGAATAGGCAAGGACTGTGGCATGATCGGCTTGAATGAAGAACTGGCGGCCCGGCATGCGGCGGGCAACCCCGTCAAGGTCGGCCTGATCGGGGCCGGGCAGATGGGCGTCGATATCGTCGCCCAGGTCGCCATGATGAAGGGCATCGACATCGTCGTGGTCGCGGATATCGACAAGGCACGGGCCCAGGCCGCTTACGCCACGGGACTCCTGCACGGAGAGACTGTCGAGGCCAAGGACGCCGCGAGTGCGGATCGCGCGGTCGCCGCCGGCAAACGGGTCTTTGCGGACGACTTTCGCATCGTCACCGGGATGAAACAGGTGGACGTCATGCTGGAGGCGACCGGGGTCCCCGAGGTCGGGGCCAAGGCATCGCTCCTGGCGGCCCGCCACGGTCAGCAACTGGCCATGATGAACGTCGAGACCGACATCACCGTCGGCCCGGTCCTGCGGTGGTACGCCGAGAAGAAGGGCGTTCTGTACGCCCTGGCCGCCGGGGACGAGCCTGCCGCCTGCAAGGAGCTGTACGACTTCGCCGAGGCGTTGGGCTTCACCATCGTCGCCGCGGGCAAAGGCAAGAACAACCCGCTGGACCGCCACGCCAAGCCGACCGACGAGGCCTGGGCCAAGGAGGCCGCCCGCCGCGGGCTCAGCCCCAACATGCTGATCGAGTTCGTCGACGGCAGCAAGACCATGATCGAGATGGCCGCGGTCTCCAACGCCACGGGCCTGGTGCCCGACGTGCGGGGCATGCACGGGCCGCGGACCAGCCGGGACAAGCTGCACGAGACGTTCACCCTGAAAGAGCACGGCGGTATCCTCAGCCGCACCGGGGTCGTCGAATACGGCATCGGCGGCGTGCACCCGGGCGTCTTTCTCGTCGTGACGACGAGCCACCCCCGATTGCGGCAGGCCCTGGTCTACCGCGACATGGGCAACGGCCCGTACTACACGCTGTTTCGGCCCTTCCACCTGTGCAGCATCGAGGTGCCGCTGACCTGCGCCATGCTCGCGATCCGCAAGAAGTCCAACATGGTCCCGAAGGACCGGCTCGTCTCCGAGGTCTTCGCGGTCGCCAAGCAGGACCTCCAGCCCGGCGACCGGTTGGACGCCATCGGCGGCGGCAGCTTCTACAGCCTGATCGACACCTACGAGGCCGCGGTCGCCGAGAACCTCCTGCCCGTCGGCCTGGCCAAAGGCGCGGTCCTCAAGAACCCGGTGCCGCAGGACCGTCCGATCCGGTATGATGACGTCCGGTTGCACGAGCCCTCCACGGTCCTGACCCTGCGCCGCCTGCAGGACGCCTGGATGGCCGGCCAGGTGACTGAGCAGCAGTTGCTGAGATCGATTGAAGCGATCGAGTGACAGGAGGAAGTGTGATGTTTGATGTTTGATGTTTGATGTAAGAGGCTCCTGCTCCAAATCAAAAATCAACCATCAAACGTCCAATGACGAGGTTCTTATGTCCGTCATAGGCTTGGATATCGGCACGACCGGCTGCAAGGCCATCGTATTCGGCCCGCAGTGGGAGATTCTGGGCCAGGCGTCCCGGGAATATCCTATTCTTACGCCCCACCCGGACTGGGCCGAGCAGGACCCCCAGCAGGTCTGGGAGCTGGCTTTGGAAGCCCTGGCCGAGGCGGTGGGACAGGGCCGGGCCGACCCGCCGCGGGCGATGGCCCTGTCGGTCCAGGGCGAGGCGGTGATCCCGGTCGATGCCGCCGGCCGTCCGTTGCGCCACGCCATTCTCGGCATGGACACGCGCTCGACCGCCGAGAATACCTGGCTGGCCGAGACCTTCGACCCGCCGACGCTCTTTCAGCGGACCGGCATGCCCATCCACACCGTCAACACGATCACCAAGCTGCTCTGGCTCCAGAAGAACGAGCCCCAGGTGTG
>VGYL01000169.1 GCA_016872975.1 Planctomycetota bacterium | reverse complement strand
GCAAAGCAGGACGCTTCGCAGAACAACGGTAGGGCGGGCTCCGCCCACGATGGACTATCGATCCCTGCCTTTCGGCCCCAGAGGGCACGGAGATCCCGGCGCGGCCTCCGGCCCCAACCAAAGGCAAGGGCAGGGAGGGCAGGGGGTCAGTCCTCGGATTTAGGATCCGGGGGCAATGCCCCTCACAGACCGGCTCGTGGCGTTTACCGAGATCCGAGGACTGACCCCTCTGCCTCCTCTTGCCGTGCTCGGTGGGGCGCGTTATCATCATGGTGGAACGCGAAGGAGAATCGGGTGTTGGGAGTGCAATAGGCGACGCGGAGCGCCGCCGCTGATGCTGAATATTCGGCACGGAGAAGAGGAGCACGCGTATGGCAAGAAAGACGTGGGTTTACGATCCGCAGTCCGGCGGCATCACGATTCCACCGCAGATCCAGGCCCGAATTCGGCAACGCGTCCTTGCGCATGCGGAAAAGCATTACGCGGGCAAGCACAATCGAATCGAGGTTCGGTTCCGGGGCCAGTTCTGCTATATCGATGCGTACCCGGAGCCGTACGTGCCCAAGGACTACGACCGCGACCTGTACGGCGAATCCCGCCAAGAGCGCATCGAGCGGTTGCGGAATATGCCAACGCACCTGTGCCGGCTCCGGTACTTTGGCGACGAAGACCGCTGGTCGATGGCTTTCTACACCTACAGTCACGAGGCCTACGAGCCCAGCGTCTTTGACAACGGCAGTTGGCATGGAACGCCGGAAGAAGCCTTCGACACGTCCGCGGTCTATTTGGACGATTGAAGGGAAGAACAGGGCCACAGCCACAGCAGAATGGGGACTGTGCCGGTGTGATGCCCTGTCGGCTTTGGCGGTAATTGCACGAAACGGAGGTGCATCATGAAATGGGGCGATCCCCGCATTCGCTGTTCCTTTGTGCTGGCCGCAATCGGCGCCATCAGCCTTCTGGTGGTATGCTCCACAACTTCTTCCGGCGGGCAGAGCACGCCGCTCGACGCGGATCTTGCGAGGATACGGCATTCAGACAGATGGCGGGGGGTTGACTTGCCTGAACTGGAGGCACGATGTCTGAAGTTGATTGCCGATCACAACTCGCCTCGGGAAAAAGGCAAGATCCATGCGACGATCGCACTGATCTACTCGGAAGGAGGCTACAAGTCCTCCGAGGATCCGCGACTCCCCAAAACGGCTGCCTATGCCAGGAAGGCTTTGGAGTACCCGTTGGATGTTCTGACGGCGTGTCAGATGTATGGAAGCTGGGTCGACTCCGTGTCGATTCCCTCTCGCAAATACGAGAGGGAACAGTTTGCCCGGATGCGTCAGAACGCGATTGTCCTCTGTCTCAAGGGGCTGAAGCTGGCGCTCGATAGCGGAGCACCAAAGGAACGCCGGCCACTTCCGGACGTGCCCAGGCTCCATATCAGCCCCGAGCACCCGCAATACAGCCAGATGATGGAAGACCGGCGACAGAGAGTTGCCGCAAGGGAGAAGGCTGAGTCTGAGAACGCACTGTACGTGCAGAGGTGGGCACTGAGCCGGCGGTGTATCACCCTGTATTCTCGCGCCCCGTACGATGTTGAGCAATTCAGGAGCGAGGGGCGGAAGGTACTCGCCGGATACGATCGGGTGGTTGCCGAGATTGCCGTGGAGATAGAGAAAGGCATTGCATTCGACAAGTCTATTCATAGCCCCGACCCCAATAGCTTGCCCAGGAGATAAGTTCCCTCACCCTTCCAAGCCCGCCCCACCGGGCACCCCCAGGGCGGTTCCGGCGCGCACACGCTCCGCACGTCCCGGCCGCACCGCTGGCATCCCAATACCGTCGCATCCGCTTGCGACGTTCTCCCGAGGCGGTTCATGGGCCGAACCTCGGGGGAAGAAGGACGGAAATGATGGAATAATGGCATGGTGAAATGATGGGGAGGGGGGATACTTCTCGCTGCCCAATACTCCATGGTTCCAGTATTCCACGATTCCCTTGTTCCATCCGGCTTCGTGTGAAGGCCGGAGGGAAAGTGCGGCGGCTGGCGGACGAAAACTGCGGCACCCCGGCCCTATGTACCCCGCCCGATACGGGGTGTCAGTTGTTTCCTCTTCACTTTTTTGGTCCCTCTTCCGGCCCCGGTTTCTCAGGGTCGGGGGGAGCCCTTTTGTTGGCCTGGGAGCTCCCAGGGTGTTCGAAATCCGTATCGGACAGGCCGTGCTCATCAGGGAAGAGCGCGGGCAGGATGCCCGCGACACAAGCGTCTGACGACGCCACTACGAGCCCGTGACCCGTGACCTGTGGCCCGGGGTACGGGCGAATCGGGCTTTAGCCAGGGGCTCCGGCATTTCGCGCTGGCGGGTTGGGGCGAAGGATAGGAGGGGACCGTGCAAGAGCGGGGACACGCTTGGTCCATCTCGATCCTGCGCGCAGGGGGCAATCTTGAGATTCTGCACTTCACACTTGAAACTCTTCATCGCGCCCCTGCGCGCAGGGGGGAATGTCACCTATGTCCATGGGAATACGGGGGAATGCCGGGGCGGCACCCGGTTTTCGCGCCGGAACGGTGCCCTCCGACCGGTGGCGCCACCAAAGATGCTCAACACAATCCGGTGAGCATCTTTGGATAAACGTGAGTATCTTTGGGAAAACGTGAGTATCTATGGCGGGTTGTGAGCATCTATGGATGGTGGCCCCCATCTTCCGGGGGAGGGAGAGTCAGCCCGCAACGAGATGGTGCGGTATTCCCACTATTGCAGTATTCTGTCGTTCCGCAGCCGGGCGATTCTGCCGGCCGGAGGGGACCGAGCGACGATCCCCGCGGCGGCGCCTGGGCGGATCTTTCTTATGCCAATGTCGGCAAATCCCTTGTAGGAATCCTGCGGTGATTCGGGTTTCATGGAAATGCTGAGGACAACCTGGCTTGCAGGGATGTCGTTTGAATCAGGAAACTCTTCACGACGGAGCAGGTTTATGGCCAGAAAGAGTGCTGGCAAGACAACCGAGACAGGCACGAAACGCGGCCGGGGCGGCAAGAAGATGGAGAAGCTGCGACCGGAGCCTTCGCGCGGGGAGGCGGTGGTGGGCGAACGGCCCAAGGAGACGCCGGAACGGGGAGAGTCGAGCACGGAGACCCTGGCGCACGACCAGATCGCGAACCGGGCCCAGGCGATCTGGGAGCGGCGCGGGCGCCCCCAGGGGGAAGACGACCGGATCTGGCGCGAGGCCGAGGACGAGCTGAAGCGGGAGATGGGGATCGAGCGGTAACCAGTCGAGGACCACACCGCAGGAAGATCCGACTTGCGACATCCGATCCTTCCCCGCAGGATTGCTTTCTGCGCCGACAGGGGCCGAGCCGAGTTCCAAGTTCCGAGTCTCCAACGCCGCCAGGGGCGGAAGCACCAAATTCCAAATCCCAAACAAATTCCAAGATCCGTCCGATCTGTCTGATCCGACGGATCAGCCGGATCTTGGACTTTGTTTCGGATTTCGTGCTTCGGATTTCGAATTTGTCCGTTATGATGGCCCCATGACAAATTTGCCCAGCTATGTGGACGGCGTGCCCAACTTGTGTGGCTCTGAAGATGTGATCGCGGCGGCGACAAGTCGCCACGGCCCGATCTTCCTGCCCGAGAGCGGGATCGATTGGACCAGCGTCAAGAGCGCCTATGCGATTGCGCTGCACATGCACCAGCCGTTGATCCCGGACCCGGACGAGGACCTGCCGCGGGCCCGGATCATCAGCAATCTCCAGTACATGATGGAGCACCAGAACGTGGGCGACAACCACAACGCCCCGGTTTTTCACTGGTGCTACAAGCGGATGGGCGAGTTCATCCCGCAACTGGTGGCCGAGGGTAAGCGTCCGCGCGTCATGCTCGACTACTCCGGTACCTTGCTTCACGGCCTGCACGACATGGGCCTGAGCGATGTTTTCGAGAATCTGCGGACGATCACGTGTGATCCGAGGTATCGCTCCTGCGTCGAATGGCTGGGCAGCGCCTGGGGCCATCCGGTGGCGCCTTCGACGCCCGTGCCGGACTACCGGCTCCACGTCCGGGCCTGGCAGCATTTCTTCGCGGCGCTGTTCGGTGTGGAGGCGTTGGGCCGGGTGAAGGGGTTCTCGCCCGCCGAGATGGCCCTGCCGAATCATCCGGATGTTTTCTACGAGTTTGTCCGGACCCTCAAGGACTGCGGCTACCGCTGGGTGATGGTACAGGAACACACGGTGGAGCGGGTCGAGGACGGGGGACCGCTCGCCTACCGCCACCAGCCGCACCGGCTGATCGCCCGCAACTCGCGCGGCGAAACGCTCGCCATCACCGCGATCATCAAGACCCAGGGCAGCGACACCAAGCTCATCGGCCAGATGCAGCCGTACTACGAAGCCCTCGGACTGGGCCGCCTCGAGCGGGCCGGCCGCTCGATCCCGTCGCTGGTCAGCCAGATCGCCGACGGCGAAAACGGCGGCGTCATGATGAACGAATTCCCGCCCAAGTACCTGGCCGTGATGCGTGAAAGCAGCGGCACGCCCACGTCGCCCGTGAACGTCACGGAGTACCTCGAATATCTCGATTCCCTCGGCCTGCGCGAGGAGGATTTCCCCGCGGTTCAGCCGATCTTCCAACGGCGCATCTGGGAGCGTTTTCCGGACCCCATCGGGCCGGAAGCCCTGGCCGCCGTGATCGAGCAATTGACGAGAGAAGACTCGCGCTTCCATGTCGAAGGGGGAAGCTGGACGAACAATATCTCCTGGGTCCGCCATTACGAGGACGTCCTGGCGCCGATGGAGGCCGCGAGCGCCCGGTTCCATGAGACGGCTCGGCAACACGGCGTTTCACCCTCGGACCCGCGGTACCGCAAGGCGCTCTACCATCTGCTGACGAGCCAGACCAGTTGCTACCGCTATTGGGGCGCGGGCCTCTGGTCCGACCGGGGCCGCGCGCTCTGCCGCCGCACGACGGACATCCTCACGCACGATTTCGCGTAGCGGGTCTTGATCCTGCTCCTCGGCATTTGGAGCCCCGCGAGTTCAGCAATTGGCAGGAGCGAACCGCGCCGGTTCCCTAACCCGCCGTGCGGTTCGGTGGTGCCAGGCTGGACGACAGGCTCACAAGAAGCACTATGGGGGGTAAGAAGCCCCCTGTGCTCCAGATGGCAGCGTCAGACGCGGCTCGTTTGGAGTGTGCTCGCAAGAGCATAAGATAGCGTCTGACGACGCCACTACGAACCAAGCCTTCCGGCCTTGATGAGCAGGGCAATCGCATGTTCGCCTGTGGCGACGAAGCCGGCCGGCGCTGATGGACATGCGAAGCCCGGTCGGGTAAGATACGGGTACAGGCATAGTTGACGCAAAGGAGCACGCAGATTATGGCCGCTCAACCTCAGGAACAATATGTGGTCGATCCGACCGGCAAGAAGACCGCGGTTATTCTCTCGCTGCAGCGATACCAGGAGCTGATGGAAGACCTGCACGATCTGGCGATGGTTGCCGAACGCCGCAAAGAGCGATCGATCAGCCTGGAAGAGATGAAGCGTCGGTTGCAGAAAGATGGCCTCGTATAGAGTCATCCTCAAACCGTCATAGACGGGATGCCTACCGTCAGTTGTGAGAGCCCGTGGCGACATACTCGAGGAGGTAGTAGGGCGTTTTGTCGCGGGCGCCGTCGATGGTGAGGACGCCGTTCTGGATCGGGAGCGGTCTGGGCGTGCGGAGGCCGTCGTGGTCGAGGGGGATCAGTCGCGGCGTGCCGGGCTTGGCGATCGTGATCGTGGCTTTGACCGGCTCCAGGAGGATCGGGGGCTTGCCGCGGTCGAGGAGGCTGTTCCCGGCGTCGTTGAACTGCATGCCGGTGTTGCGGGCGCGAGCGAGGGCGGTGATCAGCAGTTTCTTCGAGGTTCCGATGGTCTTGTCCGGCTCCTGGGCGGTGACGTAGATGGCCGCGAAGGGCGATTCAGGCGTGATCGTGACCTCGCCAAACCGGCACACTTGGCCCTCGGCGAAGCCGACGACGGCTTTCGTGCCGGGGGTGTCGATGAGGAAATAGCCGCCGAGCTTGGTGTCGGGGGCCTCCTTCCAGGAAAGCTGGCCCGTGGAGGACGTGAGGAAGCCATCTTTCTGGAACGGGCTGAGATCGAAGGCGGGGGTGTCGCGGTACCGGTCCGTGAATTCGACGGCGCAGCGGGCGACCGCCACGGCGCGGGCGGAGACTTTGTCCGTATCGAAGCTCTTGACGTCGTACTGCTGGATCGTGCGGTCGGTGAAACCGAGCTTGGCCTGGGCCAGCGAAGGCACATGCACGTACAGCGGGGCGCGCAGCTCGGATTCCTTCACGTCGCCGCGGAGGACCTGGCGGGCCACGGCGGGGAAGATCCCCAGCACCTGCGGCGCGGTCGCGTCCCAGGTATCGCGGCCGATCCGGTCGCTGAAGCCACCGCTGTCGCGATTCTGGAACAGGTAGGAGACGTCCCAGCCTTGCAGGCCATAGCCGTACGCGCCGAGGAGCGCCGGGCCTTCCACGCCCCATTCGCTCGGAAAGACGTGAATCCACTCGGAGAGCATAAAGGGCCGGTCGGCCGCCTGCTGCAGGCCGACGCTCAGCGTCCCCGAGCCGGCTGCCCGCAGCATGGTGGCGTTGTTGAACGTCGCGCCCGCCTTGGTGCTGCCACCGCCGAAGTAGTTGTGCCGGTCGATGGTCCCGACCCGCCAGTCCGAGTGCAGGTTGTAGAAGTGGCTCAGCGCCTGGCCCGCCTGCCAGTTGGAGCCGAGGACCTCGCCCGTATAGCCCGCCTCGCGCATGGCCTGCACGTAGCGGTCGTAGAACTCGCACTGGAGGCCGTACAGGAAGACGAGCGTATCGAGCAGCCGTTGCCGGCGGAACGCCTGTGAGCCGTTCAACTGGGCGGGGTCCCAGTACCACGGATTGCCGAGGGGCAGGATGTTGTTCTGGTCGAGGTGCTCGCCGACGGGCGGGAAGCCGTCGCTCGCGAAGCCGTCGAAGGCCCTGTCGCCCCAGGCGGCGCGGAGCTTCTCATGGGTGCCATACCGGCCGCGCAGCCAAGCGCAGAACCGGGCGGCCACCTGTTGCCGCAAGGTGGGACTGGCCTTCAGCGGGTTCATGGATGTGAAGAAGAGGATGCTCTGCTCGTTGACGATCTCAATGAACGCGACCGCCGGGTCCTGGGCGTAGGTCAGTCCCGTGTAGGGGTTCTTGTGCCGGAGCAGGTTGACCATTTGGCGGATCTGCACGTCCTGCAAGTGCGGCGAGTATTGGATCGCGCTATGCGGCGTGGTGACGCGGTCCTTGCCCTCGAATGTGCCGAATTCCTCCAGGTAGGGGACATATTGCTTGTCGGCGGGACCGAGCTTCAGCGCCCCGAAATGGGCGGAGAGCAGGACGTAGATACCCGCTTCCTTGAACTTGGCCACCTGGTAGTCCATCCGGTCGAGGCCCGCGGGATCGTATTCGACGCAGCTTTCCTTGGACTGAATTCCCGCCCAGCCCGGCCCGTCCACGTACTTGTGCAGGCGCACGGAGTTGATGCCGTACTTGGGATAGAACGCCGCCCGCTTGTCGGCCAGCGCCGCCTCCGGCGCGCAGGTGGCGTAGCACAAGTTGATGCCCCAGAGCTTGATGGATTTGCCATGGTAGTAGAGTTTGTCCGCCTCGCGCGTAATGCGTCCGTGCCGGCCCGCCGGCTTGGAGAGCCAGTCCTGCATCCCGATCTCCCCCGGCTCCGGCGTGTTCTGCGGCTGGAACGCGTACCAGGACGACAGGTCCGATGCACCGGCCGCCATACCGATCGTGGCCAATACACAATAGCAGGCGAAGCACGCGCGAGGTCTCATCTTCAGCTCCTTCACGATCTCATGGTTGCTCATGGCCGGTAGGGTGGGGCTGGCCCCACCGTCTTTTCCTGTTGTGCGACGGAAGAAATCGGTGGGGCAAGCCCCACCCTACCAACTGGAATAATGCAAGGATGGGCGGCTGACTCGCGCTCTCCCAATATTCCAACATTCCATCATTCCAAATCACAGCGACAGGAGGTACTCGATCAAGGCGTCGATCTCCTCCGGGGTCAGATGCGAGGTCTTGCCGTGCTGGTCGCCCGGGTTCCGCGTGGTCAGCACGTCCTTGAGCGTCGGGGCGCTGCCGTCGTGCAGGTACGGGGCGGTCCGCCACAGCTCGATGCACGTCGGCGTGTCGTAGCTGGAGCTGCGGTCGAATTCGCCCTTGGTGCCGACGTCGTGAAGCTGCATCGACGTGTACAAAGGCGCCGGATGACACGCGGCACAGCCGACCTCGGCGTTCTCGAAGAGCTCCTTGCCTTTCTTCGCCTTGCTGGAGAGCTGCCCGTTGACCAGATGGGGACTGGCCTCCGGCTCCAGGGACTGCAGATACGCCCGCACGGCGTTGAGGTCTCCTTCCTCCACTTCGCGGAACTGGATGAACTGGAAGCCCTTTTGCACGGCCTCGGCCATGTCCTCGCGGACCGCCAGCGACATCACCGGCGGCGTCTTGTGCGACCAGACGAGAGACCGTGCGTTCTTCGGGTTGCCGATCCCGTCGTTGACCAGATCCCAGTTCAGCCCGTCCACCCGGGCGTCCGGGTGACAGGTGCCACAGCTCAGCCAGTGCTGGAAGCTGTGCTGGCCGTCAAAGAAGACGAATTCGCCGCGTCGCACCGCGTCCGGCGCCGGCTGCGGGCCGAGGCTGATTCTCTTCCGCAGGCGGCAGGAATCCGCCTCCAACAGGAGCACTTCGCCGGAATAGTAGCTTGTCACGGCCAAGTGCTTCGCGTCCGGCGACAGGGCGATGCCGCGCGGTCCTTTCGCGTCGATCGAGATCCGCGTCATCAGTCCGCCGGCGTAGAGGGCGCTGAGGTGATAGGACAGTTGGCTGCGCCGACTGGGATCTTCCCGGATCTGCTGCCAGATCGCCGAAGCGTCTGTGACCGTATGCTTCGCTTCCGACGCCCCGGATTTCCCCGCGCGTCCGGCCAGGTACTCGTGCAGCGTGGCCAGCTCGATCTTCGCGATCTGGTGCGTGCCCGCGACGCTGATCCAGGCGTTCTTACCGTCCGGCGTCAGGGCGATGCCCCAGGGGTCGGCCGCGCCTTGCGTCACCGTATCGAGCAGGGCGGTCGCGTAGAGCTGCCTTTCGGCCAGGTCGATGATGCTGAAGGCGTTCGTGTTGACCCAGCCGCGATCGAGCTGCGTGGTGGGCAGCATGGTGCGGCCGCGGGTGTGCACGACGTACGCCCACCGGCCGTCCGGCGACACTCGCACCTGCCGCACGCTGGAGGAGCCGTCCGGCAGGATGATGTCCTTGATTTTCGTGCCGCGGTCGAGATCGATCAGACTGATGGCCGCCGCCGCGGCGGGATCGGTCGCCGGACCGGCCGGAATGAGGTTGCCCACGACCGCCAGGCGCTCATCCGGCGTGACCGCCACGAAGTAGGGGTGCCGGATATCGCCGATCCGCGCCCGCTCGTTGCCGGTTTGCAGGTCCACCAGAGAAACGGTGTGCAGCCCATAGTCGCCGACGACGAGCAGCTTCTTCTGCAACGCCACGGCCACGCCGACCGGCTTCGGACCCACGCGGAATCGCCGGAGGACCTCGCCATCTTGGGCATCGACCAGGGCCACGGTGCCGGCATCATATTCGGCGACGAGGACCAGGGCCTCCCGCGGCCAGGCCACCGCCATCGGCCGGCCCTGGAGCGTCACGGTCTTCTTGACGTCCCCCGTCTCGGCATCGACGAGGTACAACACACCGGCCGTGCGGTCCGAAACGGCCAGCGTCTTGCCATCGGGCGAGAAGGCCAGATCGAACGGCGACCGGTAGGCGGATTCGTTACGCGGCGGGACTGCAATCTCCATCGGACGCATCCCGCGACCCGGCATGCTCCGCATGGCGGACCAGCCGACACGGGCCTGGTATCCCACAAGGAGGAAGAAAACCGTGATGCCGATCAGGGTGGCGACGAGAATCTGCGGTCTGTGGTTCTTCACGGGCGAGGCTCCTGCAAGTTCAAACTCCAAATTCCAAGCACCAAATCACAAACAAATTCAAATGTTCAAAATCCGAAATTCAAAACGGCTCCGCTGACCGGCGTCAGCATTTCGGCCATTGGTGCTTTGGATTCGTTTGAGATTTGGTGCTTGGAATTTGGAATTTCCATGCTTGGTGATCCAGTTCTGTTACGCAAACCAGGCTCGGCTGCGGTTCTTCAATTCGTCCAACGTCCTTCTCGTGATGATCGCGTCTTCCCGCACCTGGAAATCGAACATGCCGACGCAGAGGAAGTCGGCGCCGCCCTCGAAGGCGTACTGGAAGCCGCTGGCGGGTGGGATCGCGCCGGCGGCCAGGGTCTTGAAGGCGATCCAGGGTTTCTTCACCGTCTTCATGAACTCGATGGTCTTTTCGGGCGTCGGC
>VGYL01000168.1 GCA_016872975.1 Planctomycetota bacterium | reverse complement strand
TATGCCGGCGCGATGCCGTCGGGCTGTGGTGTGGGGTATATCTACGTGGCCTCCTCGGAGCCCGTTGAAGGGGGGTTCCAGGTGAAGGTCAATCTGGATTAGGAGAAGCGCATGTTAGGTGATTATTGCCACGCCGTAGTCATGGCCGGTGGGGCCGGCACACGGCTTTGGCCGTTGAGCACACAGGACTGCCCCAAGCATTTGCTCAAGCTGTTCGATGGCAGATGTCTGCTCGAATTGACAGTGGACAAACTGAAGGGCCAAATCCCCGATGACCGCATCATCATTCTGACAAGTGTCCATTACCGGGAGTTGACACAGCAGACACTGCCGCATCTTCCCCCGGAGAACATCATTACCGAGCCCTGTGTGCGTGACACGGCTAGCGCGATAGGGCTGGCCGCCACGGTCCTGAAGCACAGGTGCGCCTCTGCTACGATGATCATGTTGACGGCGGACCAGATCATCGAGCCGGCCGATCGGTTCAATGCGGCGATGGGCCACGCGGTCCGTTTTCTGGAATCGTACCCCGACAGATTGGTCGCCTTCGGGGTGGAAGCCACCTCCGCCAGTACCCAGGTGGGCTGGCAGAAGCTGGGCCGAACCTTGGATTTTCCCGGTTGCGAAATCCGGCAGATCGAGGCATTCACGGAGAAACCCAACCAGTCGATGGCGCAGCGATTTCTGGAGGCGGGCTGCTATCGCTGGAATTCGGGGCAATTCGCCTGGAAGGTGGAGACAATCCTGAAGGAGATCGGCACGTACCTGCCCGAGGCCATACCCCTGCTCGAGGAGATCGGCGCCGCATGGCATACTCCGTCCCGCGATCAGGTCCTGGAGCGTCTGTTTCCACAGATGCCAAAGGGGTCCATCGACTACGAGGTCATGCAGAGAACGGAAAGGGCCTGCTCCATCATGCTTCCCTGCAGTTGGGAGGACATGGGCACCCATGCCGCACTGGTGGAGAAAACGGGTACGAGGCAGGGCAGCAACCTCGTTGCGGGTCGGGCCTTTGTCACGGGAAACGGCAACCGAGTTCTGAACCGGACGGATCAATCTGTGGTGGTGGCCTGTGACAATGCTGTGGTGGTGGTGGCAAACAACACAGTGTTCATAGGAACGCCGGATACGGATATGAAAAAGCTGGTGGAACAGATCGCTCAGCCAACACGGTAGAGTTAACGGGAGCAGAATGAATATGGGCGGCAGTATTTCAGTGATCGACACCCTCATCGTCATCGCCTACCTGTCAGGGATCATGGTGATTGGTATTGTGGCGGGCTACCGGAGACACACTTCCTCGGATCAGTTCTTTCTGGCCGGACGGTCGTTGCGTTGGCCCCTCATCGGTACCGGTCTGTTCTGCGCCAACATCTCGACGATCCATCTGGTGGGCTTGGCCTCCTCGGGCTACAAGGACGGCTTGGTCATCGGTAATTTCGAGTGGATGGCAGCCTTTTGTCTGATCCTGCTGGGGATTGTGTTTGCACCGTTCTACTTTCGTAGCAAGATCTCCACCCTGCCCGAGTACCTGGAAAAACGATACAGCCCCGGCGCCCGCACTTTTCTGGCCACCATCTTCGTGATGTCGGCCCTGCTCGTGCATATCGGCATCAGCCTGTACGCGGGCGCCAAGGTCTTGGAAGAGTTCTTTGGAGTCAATTACGTTCTGTCCATCGTCGGCATCTCGATCATCACGGCAATCTACACGATTCTCGGTGGTCTCCGGGCCGTGATGATCACGGATGCCATTCAGGCGGTGCTGCTGCTGGCGGGAGCCGCGATTCTCACCTTGGCCGGTCTTCTGAGACTGCCCGAGGCCGGCATCGAAACCTGGGCTCAGTTCAAGGCAGCCTGCAAACCAGATCAGCTCAGCATGATCCAGCCCATCCGGGATGCTGCAGCTCCGGGCCGCTTCGGACTGCGGGAATTCTCCTGGTACTCCATCCTGTTCGGGTACCCGGTCCTTGGGATCTGGTACTGGTGCACCGATCAGACCATTGTCCAGAAAATCCTAGCCGCCCGGACCGAGAAGGACGGCCGGGATGGCGCGGTCTTTGCCGGGTTCCTGAAGATTCTGCCGGTTTTCCTGATGGTCCTGCCAGGGGTCATCGGCTACGTTCTCTACCGGGAGGTGATCGGCGACGGCAACGACGCCACTTTGATGGTCATGATGAAGGAACTGTTGCCGGTGGGGTTGCGCGGCTTGATGGCCGCGGGTCTGCTCGCCGCGCTGATGAGCACCATTGAGGCCGCTTTGAACAGCACGGCCACGCTGACGGCCGAGGATATTGTCAAACGCCTGCGCCCGCAGACGCCCGATGCCATGCTGGTGCTGATGGGGCGTGTTACGGCCGGGATCGTGGTGGTGCTGGCCATGCTCTGGTCCACGCAGGGCGGCAAGTTCGGCAGCATCTTCGAGGCCATCAACAAGATCCCCATGGCATTTGCGCCCGGTATCACAACCGTCTTTCTCTGGGGCGTCTTCTGGCCGCGCGGCAACCGACAGGGCGCCATGGCCGCGTTACTTTTCAACGTGGTCGTTGGGATCCTGTATCTGGCCGTGGACATCCCCCTGATCGGGAGCGAGCAACTCGTCGCCAAACGTCTCGGCCTCCCGTTTATGCAGGTCGGCTGGTATCTGTTCGTGATGTCCAGCGTGATCTATTCTTCCGTCAGCCTGCTCACACCGGCGCCGAACCGAAGTCAGATCGAGAACCTCTGCTGGACTCGACCGCTCGACGCCTTGCGCGGCAAGATGCAGGGGACTCTCACCGACCCTCGCGTTATGGCGGCGATCCTCTTCGCCCTTATGGGCGTTTTGTACGCGATCCTGCATTGACCCAACGACTGAAACCATCAAAGGACTCCTGACATAATCGCTTTGTGTATGAAGACAAAGGGGAAGTATCTATGAAGCATCGAACCTGCTCCCTGGTGATGATCGTCCTGGCTGCGATGTTCTTATTGCAGGTGATATCATCGGCCGCATACGAGTCCTTGCCGGCTCCGACGCGCGGATTCGTCAGTTCTCAACCAGCGAAGACATGGGAGGAAGGTCTTATATGCGGCAATGGCACGATCGGCGCCAACGCCCTGAGTCGCCCGTTGAACGAACGGGTCATCTTCTCTCATGAACGCTTGTTTCTGCCAATGGGCGCTCCGGTCATGCCTCCTGATCAGTCGGCGCGCCTGTTCGAGATTCGACGGCTCATCGATAGAGGGCTCTACAAGCAAGCCTGTGAGCTCCAATTCCGTCTATCGGGACAAAACGGCTTCATGTACCCGGACTACTACGTCCCGGCCTTTGACCTCACCATTCGCACGCAGGCGAGAGGCGAGATCCGTCACTACGCCCGCTCCGTGGATTTTCAGACGGGAGAGGCGACTGTACATTGGGCGGACGACCGAGGTGTCTTCGAGCGTCGCATGTTCGTCTCCCGCGCAGCCGGCGTGGCCGTGCTGCTGCACACCGCACCCGTAGGGGCCCTCGATTGCCGCCTCGCGCTGGAGCCGCGGGAACTGAGCGACGAGTTCAATGCGGATTCGGACGTCAACAAGCGTTCCGACCAAGTCTTCAAAGAACACGTGTCTGATATCAAGAGCACGGCGGGTGACTCCTGGCTGACCTACAGCAACCGGTTCACCAAGGCCTACCCCGGCAGTATCCACGCCTTGGAGGGCTGTGCGCGAGTCGTGACCGTGGGGGGAACGAGCAAGCCGCAGGACGATGGTGTGCTGCATGTTGCCGGGGCAGACCGCATCCTGCTGTTCGTCGACATCCGTTTACTCTACGATCCGGCGAAGTCGGCAATGGAGGAAATGAAGCATTCCCTTGAGGCGCTTCCTGCTGACTACACCGACCTCTTGGGTCGGCATGCGAGGATCCACGGCGAGATGTTCAATCGTATGCGGCTGGACCTTGGTGGTGGTACCGACCACAGCCGGACCACGGAGGAGTTGTTGGAGCTGTCGAGCTATGAGGAGATGAACCGGGCGCTGATCGAAAAGGAGTTCGACGCCGGTCGCCACAACATCATCTCCAGTACCGGGGAGTTGCCTCCGACTCTCCAGGGGCTCTGGGGCGGAACGTATGTTCCCGGGTGGGCCAGCGATTTCACCCACAACGGCAACGTTCCCTCGGCCATCGCCGCCAACCTGATGGGGAACATGCCGGAACTCATGCTGGCCTATACGTCGTACATCGAGTCGATCGTTCCGTGGCTGGAAATCAATGCGAAACACCTGTTTGGGGCCCGCGGCATCGTGCTGCCATCGCGTTCGACGACCCATGGCTTCAATAACGCTCTGAATCCCAACTTCGCCGGTGGCATGTGGGTCGGTGGAGCCGGCTGGGCTGCGCATTTCTTTTACGACTATTACCTTTACACGGGAGACCGTGAATTCCTCGCCCGACACGCCCTTCCATTTATGGAGAAGGCACTTGCGTTCTTCGAGGACTATCTGTACGAGGGGCCGGACGGAAGGTGGGTCTTCTCGCCAACTCAGTCACCGGAGAACACGCCCGGCAACTCAGATTCGCAGGCGTCATTCAACGCCACGATGGATGTCGCCGTGGCCAAGGAATTGCTGCACAACACGATTGCGGCCTCTCGGGAACTCGGC
The DNA here is from genome assembly GCA_016872975.1 of Planctomycetota bacterium. Classification (GTDB taxonomy): domain Bacteria; phylum Planctomycetota; class Phycisphaerae; order Sedimentisphaerales; family Anaerobacaceae; genus PLanc-01. The sequence continues at coordinate 5,815 of VGYL01000168.1, read as the reverse complement.
CGCAACGGGGACAAGATCCCCCTCTGGGAACAGATGCTTGCGAAGATGCCGGAGTACATGATTGATGAGAACGGCATCATCAAGGAATGGTTGACGCCACGGCTTGAGAACCGGGACAGCCACCGCCATTCCTCGCAACTGTACCCGCTGTTTGACGGTATACCGGATGAGATCGCACAGAGCCCTGAGTTGAGGGCGGCATTTCGCAGGAGCATCGAGTACAAGCTTGACAGGCATTGGAAAAACAACCAGCGTGGGTTCATGTCGTTCGGATTGGTGCAACTCGGCCAGGCGGCCACCAGTCTGGGAGAGGGGGAACTCGCCTACCATTGTCTCAAGCATCTGGTGAACCGATTCTGGCTGAACAATTTGGCCTCGATGCATAATCACCGTTCGCTGTTCAACATGGACATCAGCGGCGGTATGCCGGCCGTGATCATCAAAATGCTGGCGGCTTCGGAGCCGGGCAGAATCCAGTTGTTGCCCGCGCTGCCAAAGGCTTGGCCCGCCGGAACGATAGAAGGCGTCCTGTGCCGCGGCCAAATCGAGATAAAGAGCCTCCAGTGGTCTCCTGGCAAGGTCCTGGCAAGCCTCAAAACACCCCGGAAACAGCGTGTGACGGTCGATGTTCCCTGGGACATAACGCACTTCACCGGGAATGAAGGTGCCGCCACGATAGAACGGGGCAATAGCAAGAAGTGCCTTGTCGTCACATTACCCGCGCATCAGGAGGTGACTCTCGATATTGAGACAGCTTCGCGATGATAGGTATCCCGACAGTTCCAGAAAAGAAGCGTTCTTCTCTCGAATCAGCGGCGTGTAGCGAGTGCATGTAAGTCCTGCAACGGGAAGGAGTACGGAGCTCTTGCGATGGAAAGGCAGCCGTTGCCCTGGCATCCTCTGTGGGGACGTGCGTATGAAACCGACGGCCCACGTGTTTCCTTCGACTGTTGGCCCTCTGGTGGTCTTTCTCGCCTGTCTTCTTGCAGACACCAGCGTATTGTCTTGCGCTGAAACGCTCTGCGAGGGCGAACCATCGAGGGAACCGATGATTTCACTGGCCGGGACATGGCGCTTCGCCCTGGATCCCAATGGCGTCGGTGTCGCGCAACGCTGGTTTGCGCGAAGACTAAACGACACGGTCCGGCTGCCGGGCACCACCGACGAGAATCACCAGGGTATCCGGCAGGATGAACGTCGTGATGACCGGCTCAGTCGCGTGTGGTACTGGAAGGGCCCGGCCTGGTACCAACGGGATGTGGCCATTCCCGACTCCTGGGCCGGCAAGCGTATCACGCTGCTGCTGGAGCGGACCAAGAATACGCGGGTGTGGGTCGATGAGACGTTCTGCGGCTGGGAGGACACGCTCAGCGCTCCGCAGGTCTTCGACGTGACCAGGGCGATGACGCCGGGCCGGCACACCGTCACCGTAGTGGTCAATAATGCCAAGCTGCCGCCGGTCGGTCCGGCCCACGCGGTGGATGAACGCACGCAGACTAACTGGAACGGCATCGTCGGCAGGATGGAACTCCACGCCACCGATCCGGTCTGGCTGGAAGACGTCCAGGTCTATCCCCATGCTGCCAAGAAGCAGGCCGTCGTTCGTGCGAAGGTCGGCAATATGACGGGCGAGCCGGCGATAGGGCAGATCACCGCAACCTGTGAGAGTTACAACGTCGCTGAGCCGGCCGGCTTCAAGACGCAGTTGGTCGAGGTCCGGGCTTCCGAGCGCGAGACGATCATCGAGTTCACCTACGAGCCGGGCGACGATGTGCCGCTCTGGGACGAAGTCCAGCCAGCCATGCTGCGCCTCAATCTGACGCTCGAAACCACGGCCGGTGGCAAGCCCTATCGGGATCAGCGATCGGTCAATTTCGGCATGCGCGATTTTAGCGCGGATCGCAACCAGTTGAAGATCAACGGCAGGAATGTATTCCTCCGAGGCCGGATCGATTGCTGCTTCTACCCGCTGACGGGATATCCACCGATGGACAAGGCCGGCTGGCGGAACGTTCTGTCGATCCTCAAGACGTGGGGCCTCAACCACGTCCGCTTTCATTCCTGGTGCCCGCCCCAAACGGCGTTCGAAGCGGCCGACGAGTTGGGGGTGTACTTCCAGGCGGAGTTGCCGAATAAGCGCAGTGCGTTCAACGCCCCGGAAGACGAAGAGGCCGCCTACCACAACATCGACCGGTTGGACGTGGAAAGCACCGAGACCGAGGTGACGCTCTATGACTACGGCAAGCGCGAGAGCGAATTGATCTTTCAGCACTTCGGGAATCACCCATCGTTTGTCATGTACACCCTCGGCAATGAACTGGGTCGCTGCCAGGCCATGTTCGAGCTGGTCGCCCATTTCCAGCAGATCGATCCGCGTCGCCTCTACGCCCAGGGTTCGAACAACATGCACTGGGCCCCCAGCCTGGCCGAGGGCGATGACTTCTGGGTGATCGCCAAAGTGGAGAAGGACGCCCGTCCGCTTCGCGGCTCGTTTGCACTCCACAGCTTTCCGGATCCCCATATCGAATCGCATTCACCCTCGACGAGGGTAGACTATAGTGAATCGATCAGTGGGGTCGCGGTGCCATTGATCGGGCATGAGACCGGACAGTTCCAGGTCTATCCGGACTATCGTGACATCCCCAAGTTCACCGGCGTGGTCCGGGCACGGAATTACGAGATCTTCCGGGAGCGGCTGCAGGAAGCCGGTATGTTCGACCAGGCGCATGACTTCGTGCGGGCCTCGGGGGCGCTGTCGGCCATCTGTTACCGCGAGGACATCGAGGCGGCCTTGCGGACGCCGGACATGGGCGGCTTCCAACTGCTCGACATCCAGGACTTCCCGGGGCAGGGCACGGCGCTGGTCGGCATGCTCAACGTGTTCATGGAATCCAAGGGGATCATCGAACCGGAGCAGTGGCGGCAATTCTGCTGCGAGACGGTGCCGCTGCTGCGAATGAAAAAGTACATTTGGACAACGGAAGAAACGTTCATCGGCCGGGTGCAGGTAGCGCATTACGGGCCGGCAGATATTCCCGATGCGCGGGTTACATGGACAGTCACGGACGGCAGCGGCAGCGAAATTGCTGGCGATACGTTCGAGCCGGTCATCATCGAGCAGGGGACGGTCTTCGATGTGGATATGTTCGCGATGCCCCTATCCTATGTCGCTGCACCGCTGAAGTTGACCATCACGCTGGCCGTCGAGGGAACGCCTTACCGCAACAGCTATCCGATCTGGGTGTATCCGTCTCATGTCGACACCAGCGTGCCGCGAGGGGTGCTGGTTGCGCGCAGCTTTGCCAATGCGAGAATCCAACAGCATCTCGCCTCGGGCGGGAGGGTCCTGCTGCTGCCGAAACTCGATGAACTGCCGCACAGCGTGTCGGGCGGGTTCCAGACCGATTTCTGGTCCCCGATGTTCGCGCAGAGTGCCGTGCGGCGGGGCCTGGAACCCCCGCTGGGAACGCTGGGCATCCTGTGCGATCCGGCCCACCCGGCACTAAAGGCGTTCCCCACGGAATTCCACACCAACTGGCAATGGTGGCACTTAGTGAAGAATTCCCGGCCGGTCATTCTGGATGAAACCCCCGACAGCTACCGGCCCACCGTGCAGGTGATCGATAATGTCGCACGGAATCACAAGCTGGGCCTGATCTTTGAAACCAGGGTCGGGCGAGGCGAACTTCTCATCTGCGCGATCGATTTGTTCGGCCATCAGGAAAAGCCGGCGGCCCGTCAACTGCTCCATAGTCTGCTGCGATACGTCGATTCGGAAGACTTTGCCCCCAAGTATGAACTTGGTCCTAAAATACTGCGCCGCCTTCTTCACGATAGTGAGGAAGCAGGGACGAACCAATGAAACGAAGAAACTTCCTCAAGCTGACCGGAGCGATGACCCTCCCTGGGGCGGCACTGCCATCTCTCTGTGGCGAATCCTCTGTCGCTTCCGCCTAAGAAGAGCCGGATATCCTCGCCCTCTTTGAAGCCCACGATCCGGATGTTCTGGCCTTGACCGAGCGTGTCTTTCACAAGTGCATTCTGGAGAGGATTCAGCCGCCGGCCGAGCCATTGAAGCACCGATGGGTTCGCCCGGGAGGGCCTTGTTACGTGGGTCAGTGGATCTGGGACACGATGTTCGTGATCGATCTGCTGAGCATCCTGCCGGGGACAAAGGAGTTGATCCGGGAGATCTTTCAGAACTACTGGGATTTTCAGGATCGCTGGAACGCGCGGATGCCCGACTATGCCCATGACATGGTGACGGTTGCGATCAAGACCGCCCCGCAGGAAGTCAGGCAGTTCTCGCAGATTCCCATCCTGGCCTGGGGCGTCGAGCGCGTGTACCGGCGCAACGGCGATCGTGAACTGCTCGCGCAGTGCCTCCATCGACTGGAGCGATTTCACGAGTGGTTCTGGCGGGAGCGGGATACAACGAACGTCGGACTGGTGACGGTCGGCTCGTACAGCGGGATCGTGCAGCATGCGCGATGGGAGACGTTCGACTACGAGTGCAACATGGACGATCTTGCCCTGACGGCTCATCCCTCGCGCAAGGGCCCCGCCGAAAGTGCGTGGTATGGCGACATCTGTGTGACGGGCAACACATCCTGCCTCATCATGGGCGAGCGGAGTCTCCTCCGGCTGGCCCGGATCGTCGGCGACCGGCCCATGGCAGCGCGGCGACAAGGACGGATCGACAGGGCCGTCCAGGCAATGCGCGATCACATGTGGGACGAAAAGGCTGGGACGTTCCTTTCAGTGCGGCGTGACACCCTGGAGAAGATTCCGGTGGCGACCATCAGTAGCTGGATTCCGCTGACGGCAGGAGTCCCCACCGAGGGCATGGCCAGCCGCATGGCAGAAGTGCTTGCCAACCCCGCCTGGCAAACACCGCTTCCAGTCCCGACTGCCGATCGCAGCGATACACGGTGGAAATCCAGTGCCTTCTGGCGCGGAGATGTCTGGCCGCCGACGAACTACCAGATCGCTGGCGGCCTGGCTGACTATGGATATGCCGACCTCGCCGCTGAAATCGCCGACAAGACGATTGTCAATGCCGTCAAGAACGGGATCAGCGAGCACTATGACTCTGTTTCCGGCAAGCCCCTTGGCGTCCGGGATTACTGCATGAGTTGCACGCTGGTGACGATGATGCTCGACGGCCTTACGCAGCAATACAAGGTGAAGTTCCGTGACGAACCTCGCGCACAGTGAAAGGGCGTATGGGGCACAAATTCGTCGGGCCGTAACCCGAGTGATTTCAGGCGATTGGCTTCGAAATCGGCGAGAAAGATGAAGGCTGAAAAGGGAGGGCGGGGGGGCGTATCTCCTCTGAAATCGGGCGCAAATCGGCACCCGTAGCGTGGAGTGTGTCTCTGGGCGCGCACCGCCTCCTGAACGTGGTTCAGCAGGGGAGTGCCACGCCACTTTGCGGTGGTAGGATTTCAGCAGTCCGCCGAGTCGCTCGATACAGATGATTTCGCGTCGGGTGCAAGTACTGTCACGCGGCAAGTGCCAGTGTGTATGCGGCGTTTACAGGTGGAGCGGATCCAAATTGCTGCTGATGATGGCCGGCTTTTGTGGAGAGGAGCCTGGGTTGGAAGAGACTACATTCTGTCGAAGTCTGGCCTGAAAACCTCTTTGAGCTTGCATCTCACTCCTACTGTAGCCATAATGTAGTACGATAGCGCAATATAGGCTCAAGAAAATAACAGGAGCCGGTCGATAACTCCTTCGAGAAGATCAACTTACAAGGAGAATCGACATGGATGTCCAACAGATCAAAGGGCTGGGACGAGAGTTGAAGAAGTTC
>VGYL01000167.1 GCA_016872975.1 Planctomycetota bacterium | reverse complement strand
ACAGTGCCATCGTCTGGACCCGTCTGACGAAGCACGAGGAGCGCAACGTCCAGGGTGTGGCGTTTGGCAAGACGGACGACGCCGTGCCGGCGGGCCGCACGCTCGAAGAGATGGAAGGCAGTGTCCCCGGGATCGCCGGCGAGGTCCGCGTGGTCTGCTGGCCGAAGGAGGCGCCGGACCGGTCGCGCGCGACCGCGTGGCAGGCGGTGGACCCGCAGGCCGATTTCACCCGCCAGTTTCCGCTGGCCGGTCTGGCCGCCGGGACGAGGTACGAGTTGAAGGTCGAGGGCCGCCCGATGGGCGCTGCCGAGCCGACGTACACCCTGTCCGGCGGCTTTGGGACCGCGCCGGACGCCGCGGTGCCGGCCCGCGTGGCCTTTACGGTGGTGACGTGCCAGGAGTACCCGCTGCGCGACGATCCCCAGAACGGCCATCGCATCTACCCGCTCATGCAGAAGCTCGAGCCGGACTTCTTTGTCCATACGGGCGACATTGAGTACTACGACCGGCCGCTGCCGTTCGCGAAGAGCCAGGAGCTGGCCCGCTTCAAGTGGAACCGGATCTTCGCGCTGCCGTTCCAGCGCCGGTTCCACCGGAACGTGGCCAGTTACTTCATGAAGGACGATCACGATCTGCTCAAGGATGACTGCTGGCCCGGGCAGACGTACGGCGACCTGACCTGGGAGCAGGGCCTGGCGATCTTTCGCGAGCAGGTCGCGATGGGCCGGTCCACCTACCGGACCATCCGCTGGGGCAAGGACCTGCAGATCTGGATGGTGGAGGGCCGGGACTTCCGCACGCCGAACAAGCAGCCGGACGGGCCGGATAAGACGATCTGGGGCCGCGAGCAGAAGGAGTGGTTCTACCGGACCGTCAAGGAATCCGACGCGACCTTCCGCATTCTGATCAGTCCCGCGCCCCTGGTCGGTCCCGACCGGGCCAACAAGAACGACAACTACTCCAACAAGGGCTTCAGCCACGAAGGCAACGAGATCCGGGACTTCCTCGGGGCGCAGAAGAACCTGTACGTCCTCTGCGGCGACCGGCACTGGCAGTATGCCTCGGTCGATCCCCGGACGGGCGTCCGCGAGTACGCCTGCGGTGCCAGCTCCGACGCGCACGCCGGCGGCTTCAACCTGTCCCTGCGGACCGAGGCGCACCGGTACCTGAGAATTGCCGGCGGGTTCCTGCTGGTCACGGTCGAGCGCAAGGGGGACAAGCCGGCCATCACCTTCCGCCACTACGACACCGACGGCAAGGTTCAGCACGAAGACCAATTTGTTTCCCAGGGTTAGCGTAAAATCGTTGGGGAGCAATCCCCTGCATGTCCTTGCGAGCGAAACGAAGCAATCTCCCGGGCCACGAAGGGGGATTGCTTTGTCGCTGCGCTCCTCCTGAGAGGGTGTGTGAAAAGGGTGGCATCGTCAAGGCCGGTAGGCCTTGGCGAGGGTCCGGCACACGGGAAATCCGCCGTCGCCAAGCTCCGAAGACTCCGCTTGACGATGCCACCCAGAGAAGCCGGTTCAAGGTGGCATGGGCTTCCAGCTTATGAATCATCGGCAGGATGCCGATGCCACGCAGGACCGGACCTCTTGGTTTCTTCCTGACACCCACCACGCCGCGGCGGTGCGATCTGCAATGACCTACACGGAACCGGTCATGCGACTTTGTGATGGCTCTGTTTTATCGCGCTGTGACTACTTGGCATGTCCCCGGCAAATCTGGTATCCTGATGGCGTAGGGTGCGTACCACGCACCAGGTTGGGGCCGCGCGGGCCGCGGTGCGTGAGACGCGCCCGGCCTGTCACGTGCTCGGCTTGGGTACGCCCTCTGCGACATGGTAGGACGGTTGAAATGCACAACGCCATGCAAGGGTAGCACTGATGAAAGAAGCAGCACGCCGGACCCGCAATTCCACCAAGTATCTGATCCTTCTCCTGCCGCTCGCGATTCTCTGTCTTGTCCTCATCGGCAGTGTGCTCGTAAGAGCCTCGAATCCGGGAGTCGCCAACGGCGACTGCGCCCCCCCGACGGCGCAGGACTGGCCCATGTGGCGGTACGATGCCGGCCGCCGGGCGGCGTCGCCGGCCCCCTTGCCCGCCGAGCTGCATCTCCAGTGGGTGCGGGACCTGGGCCAACCCGCTCCCGCCTGGCGCCAGGAGCAGTACAAGCTGCAGTTCGACCGCTCCTACGAGCCGGTGGTCATGGGCAAACAGATCTTCGTCCCTTCGATGGTCAGCGACAAGGTCACGGCCTACGACACCGAGACCGGGAAACAGAACTGGCAGTTCTTCTGCGACGGCCCGGTCCGCTTTGCCCCGATCGCCTGGCAGGAGCGCGTGTACTTCGTCAGCGACGACGGCCATCTCTACTGCCTCGACGCCCGGACCGGCGGACTGCACTGGAAGGTGTTCCTGGCGCCGTCCCAGCGCAAGATGTTCGGCAACGGCCGGCTGATCTCCGCCTGGCCCGCGCGCGGCGGCCCGGTCCTGCAGGACGGCAGGATCTATTGTGCCGCGAGCATCTGGCCGTTCCTGGGGGTGTTCCTTTACGCGATCGATGCCGCCACCGGCCGGATCGTCTGGGAGAACAGCGGCACCGGCGCCATCTACATCCTGCAGCAGCATACCAGCCCCGCGTTCGCGGGCGTGGCGCCCCAGGGCTACCTGGCCGCCGGCGCCGACAAGCTCCTGGTGACCAGCCGGACGGTCCCGGCGTGCTTCGACCTCAAGACCGGCGAGCTGCTCTACTATCATCTCTCCGACCGCACCATCGGCAAGTACGTCGGCGGGTACGTCGCTTCGATCTGGAACGACTGGTTCTTCAACAACACGGAGGTCTACCGGCTCTCGGACGGCCTGGCCCTGGGGGCCATCTCCGGGCACGTGATGACCCAGGACGCCGCGGTGGGCATCGACAAGGCCGGGGTTGTCCAGGCGTACCGGCTGGCCGAGAACCAGACGCGGGACACCAAGACAAAGAAGGCCAAGACCGTGGCGGTCGCCAAGGCGCGCTGGACCGCCCGCCCCGAGCCGGCGCTCGAGCGAATTCATATCGCGGCCGGGGATCGGGTGTACGGCAGCAACGCCCAGGGCGAGATCGTCGCCCTCGAGATTCCTCGTAGGGCGAGCGTCCCCGCTCGCCAGGAAACGTCGCGCGACGGTTCCTTCGGGGCCGCAGAAGACCATCGCCAAGCTCCGAAGACTCCGCTTGACGATGCCACCCGGTCGGCGCACGATGGTGCACCGCCCGCGGCCGAGATCGTCTGGCGCGAGAAGGTGTCCGGCCACGTGTGGAACATGCTGGCCGGCGACGGCAAGCTCTTCGTGGTGACCGAGGAAGGCCAACTGTACTGCTTCGGGGCGCCTAAAGCAAAGCCCACGCGCCACCCCCACGAACCCGCGCAGCCGGCGCCGGGGTCCCGACGAGACCGGCGGCAAGTCCAACAAGTCCTCGAACAGATTCCCGATGCCCCGGGGTACTGTCTGTGGCTGGGGACCGGCAACGGCGGGCGGCTCAGGGAGCTGCTGCGACAATCGTCGTTGCACGTGATCGCGCTTGAGCCGGACGCCGGAAAAGTGGCCGCCCTGCGCCGGGAGCTGGACCGGGCCGGGCTGTACGGCCGGCGCGTCTGTGTCCTGCCGGGCGATATCAATTGCATGACCATACCAACCTATGCGGCCGCACTGATTGTCGTCGAGGACCTTGCCGCCGCCGGATTGGACAGCAGTAGAGGCTCTATCGAGAGACTGTACGACCTGCTGCGACCCTACAGCGGCGTGGCCTGGATGGCATCCGCCCAACAACCCCAGCGCGAGCCCATCGCGCAGGCCGGCCTGGCGGGCCTGAAGCTGGAGACCCTGAACGAGATGCTGGTCCTCAAGCGGACCGGCCCGGTGCCGGGGTCCGCCGATTGGACGCATCGGTATGGCGATGTCGCCAACACCGTGTGTTCGCAAGATCAGCTTCAGCCGCCGCTGGGAATCCTCTGGTTCGGCGAGGAGGCCGCCTATGGCGACGTCCTGCCCCGGCACGGGCACGGGCCGCCCCAGCAGGTGGTGGACGGCCGCCTGTTCATCCAGGGGGTCAATTCCTTCAGCGCGCGGGACGTCTATACCGGCCGAACGCTGTGGAGAACGCCCCTGGACGACCTCGGCACCTTCGGCGTCTATTATGACGCCACCTACAAGCACGATTTCCGCGACCTCCGGGGCAACCAGAGGCATATCCCCGGGTCCAATGTGCGGGGCACCAACTTCGTCGCCACGGCCGATCGCGTCTACGTCATCCAGAAGGCCCAGTGCCACGTCCTCGACGCCGTCACCGGGCAGACGCGGCAGGTGTTCTCGCTGCCCGAGGGGGGCGACCCGCAGTCCCGGGACTGGGGCTACATCGGGATCTCGGACGACTATCTGATTGCCGGCTCGGGGTTTGCCCGGTATGCCATCGGGACGCCGAAAGACAGCAACGATGTCATGAACGCGATGACGGTCTTTGACCGCAGCGCCAGCCGGCAGTTGGTCGTGATGAATCGGCACACCGGCCGGGTCCTGTGGACGGCGGACGCCCGCTATGGGTTCTTCCACAACGGCATCGCCGTCGGCTCGGGCAAGATCTTCTGCCTCGACACGGCCCCGCCGTATGCGTGGCGCAGAACCGGGGGCACCGAGAAGGAGATGAAGAAGGAAACGGAGGAGCAGAGGGAGGAAGAAGACCAGAAGCAGCAGGAGACCGAGAATGCCGTCCCGCCAAGCCGGGACCCCTTCCCTCAACGGCGGCTCCTGGCGCTGGACCTCCACACCGGCAAAGTCGTCTGGGAAAATCGCGATGCCGTCTTCGGCAGTTGGCTGGGCTATGCGCAGGAGCATGACATTCTCGTACAAGCCTATCGCAAATCGAAGGACATGGCCTGGGAGCCCGGCGATCGGATGGCCGCCCTGCGCGGTGCGAGCGGGGACGTGCTCTGGGACCGCAAGATCGACTACAGCGGACCCTGCATGCTGCGCGGGGACGCGATCATCACGCAGGACAGCGCTTACAGCCTCCTCACGGGCCGCCAGCAGATGCGGGCCCACCCGCTGACGGGCGAGTCGGTTCCCTGGAAGTACTCCCGCAACTACGGCTGCGGCTCGGTGGTCGCCAGCCAGAACCTGCTGACGTTCCGCTCCGCGGCCGCCGGATTCTACGATCTGACGACCGACATCGGGACCGGCAACTGGGGCGGGTTCCGGGCCGGTTGCACCTCCAACCTCATCGTCGCCAACGGCGTTCTGAACGCGCCCGACTACACGCAGACCTGCATTTGCAGCTACCAGAACCAGACCTCGCTGGCGCTGATCCACATGCCGGAGGTGGAGATGTGGTCGTTCAGCGCCATTCCGACCGGCCAGGGGCCCTTGCAGCGCGTCGGGATCAATCTCGGCGCCCCGGGCGACCGCCTGGCCGACAACGGCACGCTCTGGCTCGAGCATCCGAGCGTCGGCGGCAAGTCCCCGGAGCTGGAGATCGCCCTGACGCCGGAGAAGCCCTCCTGGTTCCGCCGGCATTCGCTGCGGGTGCAGCGCGGGAATCTTCCGTGGGTCGAGGCCTCCGGGGCCAGAGGCCTGCGCTCGGTCCGCGTCAAGCTGTCCGGCAAAGAGTCGCCTGCGCCGCGCACCTATACCGTCAGTCTGCACTTCCTGGAGCCGGACGACAAGAAACCGGGCGAGCGGGTCTTTGACGTGGCCCTGGGCGACCGGACGGTCCTGAAGGGCTTTGATATCGTGGCCCAGGCGCGGTCTGCGAACGTTGGCCTCGTCCAGACGTTCCCGGCCATCCCGGCCTCAGACTCTCTCACGATCACCCTGACACCGGCCGACCCGAACATGGAGACGATCCTCTGCGGCATTGAGATCATCGCAGAGCCAACCAGAGCACAAGCGGCGCGCTGAGCCGTACCGGATTTTGACGAGCAAGCTCGGCAACGTGTGTGGAGCCTGCTGCCGTCGCTTTCTGGCGTTCGGAGTTCCGCCTCATGAGTTGTGACGAGCAACTGCGGTAATGGCCACGCAAACCGCTCTCCGCGTAGGTCGTGCGTCCTCGCACGACATCTGCGGCGAGCGGGGACGCTCGCCCTACAAAGAGCGCCTGTCACTCAGTTCTGCTTACCGAACTTGTCCGTCAAGACTCATAAGGCGGTACTCCCGACACGACGGGGGTGGCTGTGTCGCGGGCATCTTGCCCGCGTGTGTCGAAGGCGCTCGCGCCCATGCTACGGGAAGAGCTTGGGGGCCAAGTCGGCCAGGTAGAGCCGCCAGATGGGCCAACTGTGCGTGCCTTCCGTCAGATGCCATTCGTGGCGGATGTCCTTCTCCTGGAGCAGGGCGATGAACTCCTGGTTGCGCTGGAGCAGGAAATCGCCTTTGCCGATGCCGATCCAGAGCAGCTTGAGCTTGCCGTTGGCCGTCGCGGGATCATTCAGCACGCCGGCGATGGCTTCACGGGAGGGCACCGCGGAGCTGAAACCGGCGACCCAGGCGAAGCGGTCCAGATGGTTCAGGCCGATGGTCAGCGACTGGCCGCCGCCCATGCTCAGGCCGGCAATGGCCCGCCCGTCGGCGTCGGTCCGGACGCGGTAGTTCGCCTCGACGAACGGCATGACCTCCTCCAGCAGGTCGCGTTGGAACGCGGTCGTGTTGTCCACGAAACCGCCCATGCCCTGGACTACTGCGGCGTGCCCGTCCATCATCACCATCACCATCGGGCGGGCGCGGCCCTGGGCGATCAGATTGTCGAGAATCCAGTGGGCCTTGCCGTGCGCGGTCCAGGTGGCCTGGTTGTCACCCATGCCGTGCTGGAGATAGAGCGTCGGAAAGCGGACGTCCGCCTGCCGGTCATAGCCCGGCGGGGTGTAGACGACCAGCTCGCGCAGGCGCCCCAGCGCCTTGGAGAGATACGTGTGCTGGCGCACGGCCCCGTGCGGGACCTCCTGGAAATCGTGCGGCAGCGGGGGCTGGCCGGGGAGGTGCAGAATACTGGTCCGCGGCTCGCGCATCGGCTTGATCGCCGGGTTGCCCGGGTCGATCATCTGCACGCCGTCCACCTGGAAGCTGTACTCCCAGACGCCCGCTGGGACGGAGCCGACGGTGACGGTCCACACGTCATTGCCGTCTTTGGCCATCGCGGCGCGCCCGTCGGGCCATTGTCCCGCGACCGCAACCTCCGCCGCTTTGGGCGCCCGGAGCTGGAACGTCACGCGGCCGTCCGCCAGGATCTGAGGCGACCGCACGAAGACGGGCCGCTGCCGTGCGCCGGCGGCGCCCGCACGAGGCTGCCCGGCGGCCGGCATCGGGATCGCCGCCCCGACGAGGATGGTGCCCAGCAGTGCCAATCGACAGACGTGATTCGACCTCATAATCCCCTTCCTTTCTCGTCAAACCTCTACGACATCGAGCGGCTCGAACCGCCCGCCGAGCACGGGCGCGCTGTCCAGGCCGAGCCAGCGGTCCAGCACGGTCGCGTACACCCGGCGAAAGTCAGTATGCAACTTCAGGGCGCCTTTGTCCAGATCGGTGAGACTGGGATGGGGCCCCGTCACGCCGCCTTTAACCCGGCCGCCGGCCAGGAACACCGGCGCCGCGGCCCCGTGGTCCGTCCCGCGCCGGCCGTTCTCCTTGACGGTTCGGCCGAACTCGGAGAACGTCATCAGCAGGACCCGCTCCAGTTGCCCGCTGCGCTTGAGATCATAGATGAATGCCGCCACCGACTCCGCCAGTTGGTGCAGCAGGGCGCAGTGATTGCCCAACTGATTGGCGTGGTTGTCGAAGCCGCCGATACCGCCGCCACCGAGCTCCACCAAAAAAATGCGAATGCCGATCTCGGCGCGAATGAGCTGGGCAACCGTGTGCAGGTCCCGGGCCAGCCCAAACGAGGGATAGTCGCCCGAGGGACCGGCAGCCTTGACCACCGCTTCGATCCGCTGGCTCTTGGCGCGCGCCTCGGAGTCGGCTCGACGCAGGAACTGCAGCAGTGGATTGTCCCTCTTGATGTTCGGCGTGCCGTCGGAAGCTGTCTCTTCGTAGGTCGTGCGTCCCCGCACGACGTCTTCAGGCGAGCGAGGACGGGGTCCCCAAACGCGATGCATCGCGTTTGGGGGCCCACGCTCGCCCCAGGCAGACGCATCCCGGATGACAAGATCCTGTGTCGAGCGCAGGGACGGAACGATGACCTTCTCGGCGTTGAGCGCGAAGGGTCGGGCGATGGGTCCGACGAACACGGCGCCGGCATCCGGCTCGGCCGGGCTCCAGGCGCGATCGACCACTCGGCCCAGCCAGCCGGTCTGCCTCTGGAGCCGCCGGGGATCGGCGGTGTGCCACATGCGCAGGGCACGGTCGTGGTCCTGATCCGGATTGGGACAGCCGACGCCTTGCACGATGTTCAGGTAGCCGTCTTTATACAGCCGCAGAAATGCCTCCATACGCGGATGAAAGCCCAGGTGCGCGTCGATCTTGTGCAGCGCGCCCGTCGGCAGCCGCAGCGTGGTGCGATTACGCCCATACTCGTCATCCGCATACGGAACGACAGTATTCAATCCATCGTTGCCGCCGGTCAGTTGGACGACCACCAGGACTGTGTCGCGGCTGTCGCGTGGTGTTGCGGCGCCGGCCGAGCGCATAAGAAAACCGGGCGCCGTCGACGCCAGGGACATCAGTGTCGAGGTCCCCGCGGCGGCCCGCAAGAAATCACGTCGGGTCGATGCCATAGCGTTTTCTCCTACAGTAGCATGGGCGCGAGCGCCCATGGAAAGCACGGCCGGGACGACCGTGCTACGCCAATTGGTACTCCGGTAGAGTCATGACGACATGGGCGAGACGCCGCAGCGCGGCTGCCGGGCCGCCGTTACTGTCGTCGGCGGGCGCCCCTGCATTCGCCAGTAAAGCGTCACGAGCATCCGGCGCGACGTCGCCCTGCAGGAATAAATCGAATAGGAACCGGGCGGCGGCGTCCGGCGTCGGATGTCCATGCTTTTCGGCGACCGCCCACGGGTCCAGCTTGCTCTCGTAGGGTTTGCCGCGGTGCAGCAGCGACCCGGCGAGGTTGTGTCGCTTCACGACGGTCGCGGTATTGATCCAGTACAGTCCGCCGGCCCAGCCCTGGACGGTGGGCGGGCGGCACAGGTCCTGGCCGAGACCGGCCGCATCCTGGGCCAGTTGCGTGGCCGAGACCATTCCTTCCAAAGCCCGCACGATCCCGACAGCGAGCTCGATCGGGCACTTGATCCTCTGGCGGTAGGATCGCGGCGAGAAGAACAGGTTGGAGCGCAGCATCGTCTCCGCGAGCTTCGCGATGTCGTAGTCCCGGGCCAAGGAGTCCGCCAGCGGGGCGATCAGACTGTCGCCGGGCTCTTCCGTCTCGCTGACGAGCCAGCGATAGAGCCGGCGCACCACGGTCGCGGCGGTGGCCGGCTGCTCGAGCACGATCCGGACGACGTCGTCGGCCGTGAAGTTGCCCGTCCGGCCCAGGAGGTGTTTGACCGTGTCATCATGCTCCTGCGGCAGGTGGCGAAGCTGGCCGCGCAAGACCGCTTGGCCCGTGCAGGCCCGGGCGGCTTCTCGAATGTCCTCTGTCGTGCAATGCCTCGGGCCCACGGTGAATACTTTCAGGAGCGGTCGGGCGAAGCTGTCATTGGGAGCGGCTTTGCGATTTCGGTCGGCCCCCAGCCCCAGGAGCACGGCCGGGTCGCGCGAGATGGCCTGCAACAACGAGCGGAACGAGCCCAGGGCGTGATTTCGCAGAAGCTCAAGGTGCTCCTGCATCAGCCGGGGATTGTTCACCGCCCCGGCGTTCACGGCGAAGTAACTGTGCCAGAAGAGGGTCATCTTCTCCAACAATGGGTGTGGCGTCTCGATCATCCGCCGCAGCCACCAGGCCCGCAGCCCCTCGACCGAGCCGGCCGCGGTCTTCTCGGATGCCTCGTAACCACGGTCAAAGGCCGCCACGTCGATCGGCGGGCGCAGCAGCTTGTCCACCGTCCGTTGCGGTCCCTCCGCCAGCGCCTGCCGGAGTTGTGCCCAGTCCGCCCCAAAGCCGGCCCGCCGGTACAAGTGGGCCGCCCCGGCCAGATTCCAGGGCCGCCGGGCCGTCGGCTCGTACGCCGCCCACGCCCAGCCGGGATCGGCGAGTTCTGCTACGCTCACCGCACCCATCCCCTGGGATTCCTCCGAGGACCGCTCTGTCTCGATCTGTGTCGTCATCGGTGTCACCCAACGCCGTGAACTTTCCGCGCATTGTAGAAGATGTAAGTGATTGAGATCAAAGAAAATAGGACCTCCTTGCCGATGTTGTATTGGTCCGGACAAGACAGCAAGGAGGTGTCCTATGAAGACTCGATCTGTCGAGCCCAGAGGCTCTACGTCCTCTTATCGGTCATCCTTGTCTCCGGCCATGAGAGGCATTTTTACGGCCCCGTTTTTTTC
>VGYL01000166.1 GCA_016872975.1 Planctomycetota bacterium | reverse complement strand
TAAGCGGGTTGTTGTTTTTCTTGTCTCATCCGGTTCTCGTGTACTTGCCGAATCCGGGCACGTCCCAGGCAGGCGCGCACGGGAAATCTGTGCTTTGGACCAATAGCATCGTATTTGGCTCAAAGCGGCGAATCTCAGGGGTTTGGAGGCAGAGGTCCCAGGACCCACCGCGGCACGCTCAAGCCGGATGAGCTGTCTTTTTACCCTGCGGGCCTGGGGTTTTGCGGAAGGGGGCCCACGGGAGGCGCAAGAAAAAACCCTCCCGGACGGGAGGGTTGTCAGTGGTCACGCGAAAGAGCGAAGGGAGCGGCGCGCCGGGGGCCGTCTATTTCTGGGAATACTTTTCTCATTTGTCCGCTTTCTTGCGGAGGGGGTCCTCGGCCTTGTGGACCGGCTCGTTGTTGCTGCCGGCGTGGAGCTCGCCGTCCTTCTGGGCCTTTTCCCGTTGGATGGCGTCATAGATCTCCCGCCGATGCACGGGAATGCTCTTCGGCGCCGTAATGCCCAGGCGAACCTTGTCGCCACGCACGTCGACGATCGTGATCTCGACCTCATCGCCGATCATGATGGACTGGTCTTTCTGTCTGCTGAGGACCAACATCGTTCACTCCTTTTATCGGCTGGTGCTACCGGTTCCTACGAAAAGTGGTGTTTATCTGTTCGTTTAGCCGATTCACGTACATCCATAGAACATCTCTATTTTCGGCCAATTGGGGGGGGCGAAGCAGACAATTTCCGCTTTCTTTTTACGGGCGTCTTGCGGTATGGGACGTTTCGAATGTAAGTTCCGGTGGCAAAGCCACTTATGGAGGGGACAGGGGGGTGGGATAATTGCGCATTTCGAACGCGCGGCTCCGCTGGTGCCCCCGGGACGCGTCATTTCTCCTCCAGCGGGCCTCGTTATCGGTCGTACGGGTGTCCCTCCGCCGTCACCACGGCGTGCGACGAGTCATGCCTCGGCCCCTCCCCGCACCGGCCGGTCGGCGTCGGGGGAGGGCCCCGCCGGACATCAGGCCGGGCGCGGCGAGTCCGCGCCTACGCCGCTCTCGTGCTGGCGCCACCAGTCGTAGCGAACCGCCAGCCAGAACCCGATGACCGAGCCGAGCGACCCCAGGGCGACGAGCTGAATCGGCAGAAGCGCCAGCACGCTGTGCGGAAAGAAGGTGGCGGGCCGCGTCTCGGCGAACTGACGGATCGTTTCTGCGCCGCCGTGCAGCGACTGGGCGAAGCCGATCAGGAAGATCGAGCCGAGGACCGGCCAGACATAGCTGAGATCGATGAATTTCTTGACGACGAAGGCCGCCACCGCAAAGGCCGCGACGACCCCGAAGACGATCTGCCCGGTTGCCGGCTGCGTGAGCGTGGCATTCTCGGAGGGGGCCACGTCCTGGACGAAGACGCCCACAAAGAAATGGGAGATGGGGACGGCGGCAACCAGCGCGAGCAGGCCGGTGAGAAGATAGGAAGGGAGATCGGCGGGCAAGAGCCGCAGGAGGCCGGAGTCACCCATGCTCTTACGCTTCTCCCCTGGAGCTTTCCCGCTTTCCTGCGGCGGGGTCCGGAGATATTGCGCGACCAGCACCCCGGCAAAGCCCGCCGCCACGAGGAGCAGCCAGTAGACGGCTTCGAAACGCAACGAAAAGGCCAGAGCCTCCCGCTCGAAGGGTTCCGCATGGGCTTGTGTCAGAACGCGCAGGGGCCCGGAACGCCCCGCCCAGACGGTCAGGCCGAACGGGACGGTCAGAATGCCGATCTCGCGGCCATGCGGCCAGGCTATGAAGTAACCGGCGAACCCCAGGCCGAAGGCCAGAACGAGCAGCAGGAGGGTTCCCGCAGCCCCGATGTTGCCCGCCCGGACCGGCGCCATCGGATCGGCGGGCGCCGCCAGCGGCCAGGCCAGCATGCCGATCACGACGATCCCCAACACGGCCACCGCGGCGATTCGAAATTTGTTGATCGAAGTCAATTCCATACTTGCGTCTCCAAAGAACCCCCCAAGCTACCGGCCGGCGCCGCCGCTGTCAATCCTCCGGCGGTTTCGGGCAGGGCAATTACATGTGAGCATGGACTTCCCGTTTGGAGTTCCGCCTTATGAGCTTTGACGAGCAAGTTCGGTAATGTGTAGGGTGGGGCTTGCCCCACCGCTTTCCTTGGGTCCGGCTTCTTGGTGGGGCAAGCCCCACCCTACAACTGGCGGTTTCGGGGCAGGGCGAACGCAAAGTCCCGAGAGTGAGTACCTGGACGTCGTCAACGGGTGGCAGCGGCAAGGCCGTAGGCTTTGCGCAGGCCTTGCCGA
The DNA here is from genome assembly GCA_016872975.1 of Planctomycetota bacterium. Classification (GTDB taxonomy): domain Bacteria; phylum Planctomycetota; class Phycisphaerae; order Sedimentisphaerales; family Anaerobacaceae; genus PLanc-01. Next base: position 8,196 of record VGYL01000166.1, on the reverse strand, counting down.
TGGCGACGGGCGAAACCATCGGCAAGCTCCGAGGACTCCGCTTGCCGCTGCCACCCATACAACAAACGACCTTCCGATTGCCCGGCATTCTTGGTCAGTGCCGCTCACGGATACGTGATCTTGGTGCCGTCGACGCGGCGAAGGGGGTCATGGTGTGTTCTCGGGTCGAGGTCTTGCCGGTAATGTGAAGCACGCGGACGCCGCGGACGGTCAAGGCATCCGCGACCAGCGAGCGATGGCAGCGGAAGGGGTTGCCCTCGGCGCACAGGATCGCGACGCGCCCCCGCTTGCCAAGCTGCATAAGCCGGCGGATGGCGGAGGCAAATTCCCGCGTCTGCATATAATCCGCAAAGCCCCGAAAGCTCGCATTCTGCCAGCCTGTGTTGATCGAGTCTTTCTTTGGCTTCCGCAGGCCGCCCAGCTCCTTGCAGTGCACATACGCGATGTCCCTGGATTCCAGGCTCTGTTTCAGGACATCCCCGTTGAACTGCGGATTGTGTCGAGATTTGGGGATCGTTCGGATGTCCACCAGCATGGAGATCGCATGGGCTTCGAGGATCGCTATGAAATCGTCGAGCGCTCTGGTAGAATGGCCGAGAGCATGAATGGTGGTCGGCATGGTCTTTCCCCCATTTGGCAGAACTCCAGTTTCACCGCAGGCGGATTGTACCCCGATTCGCGGGAATCGGGAAGCTGTCTGTGAAAACGGGTATCGGAGATCACGATGACACAAATTCTGGCGGTGGTCGGCAGTCCGCGCCAAGGCGGGAACACGGACCTTCTGGTCGCGAAGGTGGCCGAGGGGGCCCGGGCGGCGGGAGCAGCGGTGGAGACGGTCCGCCTGGGGGAGCTGCAGATCCGCGAGTGCGATGGGTGCCATGCCTGCTGGCGGGGCCGGCCGTGCAGCAAAGACGATGATATGCAGGCCCTCTTTCCAAAGATTGCGGCCAGCGAGGTTCTGGTTTTTGCGACGCCCGTCTACTGGTACGGCCCGACGGCGCTGATGAAGGCGTTCATGGATCGGTTCGTATACTTCAACAGCGAGGCGAACCGGCGGCTGGTTCGCGGCAAGCGGGCGGCGGTGGCGGTCGTGCTGGAGGAGACGCACGAGCAGACCTGGCGGCCCGTCGTCGAGTTCTTCGAGCGGAGTCTGGCGTATCTCGAAATGAATCTGGCCGAGACGATCGTCGTGCCCGGCGTCGGGAGCAAGGGCGAGATCCTGAAGCACCCGCAGCAGTTGGAGGCCGCCCGCGCTTTGGGGAGCCAACTGGCGCGCTGATCCGTTCTCACGTCCTGTCTTTGTCTGCGACGGTCGATCTATGTATGCACTGGTGATGATCTTTATAGCGCTGACGGTTCTGGTCGTTCTGCTGCGGCTGCGCGTGCGGATCGGGCGGGCGATGGTGGCGTCGGCGCTGGTGCTGGCGATACTGTTGGGGGTGACGCCGGGCGCGATGGGGGGCCGGCTGGCGGCCGAGTGGCGGGACAAGCCTCTGAGCGAGACGACGCCGTATCTGTTCGTATCGCTGACGGCCCTGTTGCTGCTGGTCAACGTGGTGGGCAAGGCCATGGGACAGATCGGTCTCTCCGCCCGGCTGGTGCCCGCCATGCACGGCCTGTTTCGCAGCCGCCGGGCGGCTTTGACCGCGATTCCGTTGCTGATGGGCATGCTGCCGACGCCCGGCGGGATCATGTTGTCGGCCCCGATGGTCCGCGAGGCGGGGGACAAGATCGGCGTGGAGCGCAGCCGCCTGGCAGCCATCAACTTCTTCTTTCGCCATCAGTGGGAGCCGATCTGGCCGCTGTTCCCGGCGATCCCGTTGATTGTGGACATGCTGGGCGTGCCTGCCGGCCGGGTGATCGGCTACCATGCCGCCCTGACCGTTGCCGGCATCCTCGGCGGCATCGTGTTTCTGCTGCTGGCCGGCATCCCGCCGCGACGCGCCGAGCACCTGCCGGCCCACGGCAGCCTCGGCGCGCACGCCACAGATTTCCTGCACGCCTTGTGGCCGATTCTGTTCACGGCGGTGCTGTATGTGCGGTGGCACGTGCCGCCGGCCGTCGGTGTGCTGTTGGCGATCTTCGGGTTGCTCCTGCTGCATCGGGTGGACGTGCGGCGGTGGGGCGGGATCTTCCGGGCCGCCAAGGAGCCCGACACGGTTCTGCTGCTGTTCGGGGCCCTGTGGTTCAAGCTGAACCTGGAGGCCAGCGGGGCGGTGGGCAGTGTCGTGACGTTCTTCCACCAGGTGAACCTGCCGCCGCTGCTGATCCTGTTCGTGCTGCCGTTTCTCGTGGGTTTCAGCACGGGGGTGACGACGCCCACGGTGGCGATCACGTATCCTTTCCTGATGCCGTTCATCCGTACCCCGGACGGGATGCGGCTCGGGATGGAAACCCTGGCCTTTGCCGGCCTGGTCTTCGGCCTGGCGCTCAGCCCGATCCACCTGTGCCTGGCGTTATCGGCCAGCTACTTCCAGACGCCCTTGCTGCGGATCGTGATGAGAGTCCTGCCGCCCGCCCTGTGCGTTGCCGCGGCGGGCTTCGCGGTAGCCCGTCTCTCGTGAGCCGTGGCCCGTGACCCGTGACTCGTGACCGGTGATCCGTGACCCGGGTCACGAGACACGAGCCACGGGTCACTTCTTTCGGGTCACGAGCCACGGGCCCCGGGTCACCTCTTCCGGGTCGGCGGATCACCGGATGCGGATGGAGCCGACGTTGGTGTTCAGATGCACCTGCCCTTCGCCTTGGCCGAGCGACCCGCGCAGGGATCGTTTGAGCGATCCCGTGACCGTGATGGGACGGTCGGTGTTGATATCGCCGACGTTCGCGGTGGCGGTCACCTGGGCGGAAATCTCCCGCGGGCCGTGGAATTCGATAGAGCCGACGTCGGTGGCCATCGTCGCGGACATGGCGGCCGGGGCGTCCGGGGCATAAGTGGCCCGGATGTCGCCGACATTGGTGCGCAGGTCGATCGCTTCGCGCAGGCCGGTGCAGGTGATGGTCCCCACGTTGGTCGTGGCTTTCACACGCTGAGCGAAACCCTTGACCTGGACGTCGCCGACGTTGGTGGCGCACGTCACGGCGAGTGCGGCCGGGGCGGTGATGACAAAATCGACACTCAGCTCGTTGCGGCCGAGATCCGCCGGCTTGACCGCCTTGATCGTGAGCGTGGGTCCCGCCGGCTCGGCGACAAGGCGGACCTGCTCGGCGAGCTCCTGCGCTCGTTCCTCCGTGTGGGCCCGGACCTTGATCTCGGCGGCGATCCGCACCTCGCCGACCTCGGCCGCCTCCAGTTGGATCTTGCCGACGTGGGTGGACACGTCCAGAGCCGTGATGCCGGTCAGCGGAGCGGTCAGGTTCTCGCTTCGGCTGAACTTGGCCTTGAACCCGCCGGTGTGAATGATACACCCGCCCATCGCGAGCGCGGCCAGACCTATGATTGCGCCCTTGAGGGCCATCGCACTTGTTTTCATATCGATTCTCCCAAGCATATACCCGGTCTCGTAGTCGTGGCGCCGAGCCGATTATTGCGGGATTTCTCGCGCGAATCAAGAGCGCCGCCGGCAAAGACCTATAATTCTGTTGCCCTTGTGGGGTCGATGTGGTAAGGTGGGGTGGTTTGGCTCTGCGACTGTCCATCGGCAGCCGGTGTCTGACCGATTCGTGTATACCGCCTTTTCCTTGAGTAACGTCTGTAGCCGTCCGAGAGAGAGGGGCATGGGGCTCCGAAGGGAAGTGTCCGGCCCGGGCCCCGCCGTGTGTGACCCTATGTCTCTCTATAGAAGGAAGGAGGGCACGCCTGCCCGCACAGAAGTAAATCCGCTTGGTGAGACCGATCTCTCGCACCGGCCCGATCTCTTCGTGGAAGATCGGGTCGTGACGACCGGAGGATGGAAGGAGGAACGCCATGCGTCGGAGACTGACGTGGATGACATCCCGGTCGTAAAGCCCTGAGGTCTTCTCTTGATCATGGTTCTGGTCTACGATTCTTTTTGAAGGAGGTTGGCATGAGCCGGAAAGCAGACTATGTGGCTTGTCTGATCCTGATAGGGCTGGTCCTGGGGGTGGCCCGCGCGAACATTACGAACGGCCTTATCGGCTACTGGCCCATGGATGAAGGGGCCGGTACGTTGGCGGCCGATCGGTCAGGTCAGGGGCATGATGGGACTCTGCGTCGGGGCGCCACCTGGATCACGCCGGGCCACATCGGCAGCGGCGCGGTCCGCCTGGACGGCAATCCCGGCAGCCGGGTGGCCGTGGGGACCTGGGACCCCGGGGAACGCTTCACCCTCGCGATCTGGGTGCGGTGGACGGGCGAACAGAACAAGGCGGAACGGGCCGGCATCTTCGGCAAGAGGAATGCCTGGACCGCCGACGGCCTGCGCTGGTTTGCCGAAGTCATGATCACCGGCCAGATCCGGATGAGAAACTTCACGCAGACGGTGAGCAGTCCCGCCGGCGCCTTGACGGCCTGGATCGACCAATGGGCCCATGTCGCCGTCACCTATGACGGCACGACTGCCAGGATCTATCTCAACGCCGAGCAGGTCGGCTCCGGTGCGTTCCGGCCGGGCCCTCTGACGACCGCGGCGATGGGCCTGGGCTGCAAAGACGGCGGCAGCGACAGCCAGGCGGAGACCTTCTCGGGCGACATCGACGATGCCCGCATTTATGATCGGGCCCTGAGTGCGGCCGAGATACGCCAGCTTTTCGGCTGGACCGGTCTGCCCGGTCAGGCGTCCAGCCCGCAGCCCGCGGACGGCGAGAGCGACGTAGCCCGAGACGTGGTCCTGAGCTGGCTCCCGGGCGAATTCACGCCCGCGACCAACGGGCACCGCGTCTACTTCGGCACGAGTTTCGATGAAGTCAGCGCCGCCGTCGGCGCCGCCGCCCAGAATGCCAGCACCTATACGCCGCCCCAACGGCCTGACTATGGCAAGACCTACTACTGGCGGGTCGATGAGGTCAATGGAACGCCCGACAAACCCCTCTTCAAGGGCGACGTGTGGTCCTTTACCGTCGAGCCGTATGCGTATCCGATCCGGCCCGCGGCCGCGACGGCCTCCACGGCCCAGGCCGGCATGGGCCCGGAGAAGACCATCGACGGTTCCGGCCTGACCGGGGACCGCCACGGCACCGACCAGGCTTCCATGTGGTTGAGCGCCGGCGTGCCGCCGAACTGGATTCGGTACGAGTTCGACAAGATCTACAAGCTGCATGAGATACAGGTGTGGAACTCCAACCAGATGATCGAGAGTGTCCTCGGTTTCGGCGCCAAGGGCGTCACGATCGAGACTTCCACCGACGGCACGACATGGACGGCGGTGGCGAGTGTGCCGGAATTCGCCCGGGCGCCGGGGGTGGCGGGCTACGCCGCGAACACCACGGTCGGTCTTGGAGGCGTTCTGGCCCGGTACGTCAGGCTGACGATCGGCAGCACCTGGGGCGGCACGAGCGTCGCCGGCTTGAGCGAGGTCCGCTTCTCGCAGGTTCCGATCCAGGCCAGGCTGCCGCAGCCGCCCACCGGCGCAACGGGGGTCGCGCTGGACGCCGGCTTGAGCTGGCGGCCCGGACGTGCAGCGACTTCGCACCAGGTGTTCCTGGGGACCGACCAGGACGCGGTCGCCGGTGGCGCCGTCCCGGCCCGGACGGTCGCCGAGCCCCATCTCAGCCCGACGGCACTGGACTTCGGCACGACCTACTACTGGAAAGTCGACGAGGTCAATGAGGTCAACGCGGTCATGTATCCCGGCGAGGTCTGGAGCTTCACCACGCGGGAGTACGCGGTCGTGGACGACTTCGAGAGCTACACGGACAAGGAGGGCAGCCGCATCTACGAAACCTGGATCGACGGCTGGACCAACAACACCGGCTCGGTGGTCGGTTATCTGCAAGCGCCGTTCGCCGAGCAGAAGATCACGCACAGCGGCAAACAATCGATGCCGCTGGAGTACAACAACGTCAAGACCCCGTACTACAGCGAGGCCGAGCGGACCTTCGCGCCGCTGCAGAACTGGACCGGCAACGGGGCCGACACCCTGGTGCTGTGGTTCCAGGGTCGGGCCCCCGCCTTCCTGGAGAAGGCCGACGGCACGATCCTCATGGGCGGCGGCGGGGCGGATATCTGGGGTCGCGCGGACCAGTTCCGTTTCGCCGGCAAACGTCTGAGCGGCAACGGCGCGATCGTCGCCAAGGTCGAGAGCCTCGTCAACACCGACCCGTGGGTGAAGGTCGGCGTGATGATCCGCGAAAGTCTGGAACCGGGTTCGCGGTTCGCGGCCGTCTATGCCACGCCGGGCAATGGGGTGCGCTTCCAGGCACGCTTGATGACCGACTCGGACGCCACCAGCGACACCGCGGTGGCAACACCGGAGCAGATCGCCCTGCGGGCCCCGGTCTGGGTCAAGATCGAGCGGACGGCCGGCACGTTCAATGGCTTCTATTCCACCGATGGCGTCCAGTGGACCGCCATGTCCTGGAATCCGCAGACGATCAACATGGTCGCCAGCCCGGTCCACGTCGGTCTGGCGGTGACCAGCCACAACGTCAATGCCCTGACGACCGCCGGGTTCTCCAACGTCTCGACGACCGGCAACGTCACGGGAGCCTGGGAAGTGGCCGAGATCGGCGTCGCCCAGCCCGGCAACAGCGTGGGCCGGCTCTACGTGGTGGTGCAGGACAGCGCCGGCAAGAGCAAGGTGGTCAATCACCCCGATCCGGCGGCCACGATCCAGACAAGCTGGCAGCAGTGGAAGATTCCACTCAGCGAGTTCACCGCCGCCGGCGTGAACCTGGCCCGCGTCAAGACGCTGACGATCGGCGTCGGCGACCGGACCAGCCCGAAACCGGGCGGGACCGGCCTCGTGTACCTCGACGACATCGGCTTCGGCCGTCCGGCATCTGCCCCGTAACTCCTTGGGCGGACGAAGTACACGAAGAAGATCCCCGGGCTCCGGCTCGTTCCCGCCGGGGCCTTTTTTTCATGTCTGCTCGTCCGCCGGAAAAAGTCTGCCCTGGCGAGTCCGTGTCGCGGTTTGTGCCTTGACGGGTGCCGGGGGCCTCAGTACTCTACGGCGGGTAGGATCTGTGGTGCAAGGATGGATGGTCCATGTGGACAAAAACGGATTTTGAGATCGTCGTGGTGGGGGGCGGTATTGTCGGGCTGGCCGCGGCCTACAAGATCGCCAGGAGCCATCCCGGCGTGCGGCTGGCCGTGCTGGAGAAAGAGGACCGCGTAGCGGGCCATCAGACCGGGCATAATTCCGGCGTGATCCATTCGGGGCTGTATTACCAGCCCGGCTCGGCCAAGGCCGCCACCTGCATGGCCGGGCGGCGGGAATTGCTCGAGTTCGCCCGGACGCACGAGATCCCGCACGAGATCTGCGGCAAGCTCATCGTGGCGACCGGCGAGGCCGAGTTGCCCGGCCTGGAGAAGATCCTCCAGAACGGGCTTGCGAACGGTGTCGAAGGGCTGGAAGCGATCGGGCCCGAGCGCCTCCGGGAGATCGAGCCCGGCGTGACCGGGATCGCGGCGCTGCACGTCCCGTCCGCCGGGATCATCGACTTTGTGAAAGTGGCGCAGAAGCTGGGCGAGTTGATCGAGCAATCCGGCGCACACAATAAGGTGCTCGTTGCCCATGAGGTCACGGGATTCGACAAGCACGACTTCTACACGAACGTACTGACCAAGCCGGGGACCTTCAGCACCCGTTACGTGATCAACTGTGCCGGATTGCAGTGCGACCGGGTCGCCCGCATGGACGGGATCGAGCCGCCGGTGCGGATCATTCCGTTCCGGGGCGATTACGCCGAGTTGACTCCCGCCGCGGCCGGCAAAGTGCGGAACCTCGTCTATCCCGTGCCCAACCCGGCGTTTCCCTTCCTGGGCGTGCACTTCACCCGGATGATCGGCGGGGGCGTCGAGTGCGGGCCGAATGCCGTATTTTCGCTCAAACGGGAAGGCTACGGCAAGACCGACTTCGAGCTGCGCGACGCCTGGGAGTCCCTCTCCTACCCCGGGACGTGGCTGCTCTTTGCCCGGCATTGGAAGTACGGCCTGGGCGAGTACGCGCGGGCGTTCTCGAAGAAACGCCTGTTGGCGCAGTTGCAGCGGCTGGTCCCGTCGCTGGTCCTGGAGGACCTCCATCCGGGCCCGGCGGGCGTCCGGGCCCAGGCGCTGGCGCCGAATGGGGTCCT
>VGYL01000165.1 GCA_016872975.1 Planctomycetota bacterium | reverse complement strand
CCGGTGTCCTCCAGCAAGGCGATCGCCAGGAACAGCAGCAGGATGTTGGGCAGGAAGACCACCACGCCTCCGACCCCGGCGATCACGCCCTCGACCAGCAGGGACCGCAGCCAACTGTCGCTGCCCGGGGGCCAGAGTCCCGCGACGGCGGTTCCGAGCCGGCCGAAGAGCCATTCCAGTCCGAGCATCGGGTATTCGCCCAGGGCGAAGGTCGCCCAGAACACGATGTACATCAACAGCAGGAAAATCGGCAGGCCGAGGAGGCGATTGGTGACCACGGCGTCGATGACGTCGCTGACATCGTGCCGCCGCTCGACGGAGTTCTCGATGGTCTCCTGGCAGGCGCCCGAGATGAAGCCGTAGCGCCGGTCCGCCATGACGATCTCGGGCTCGTCGCGGAAGATCCCGCGCAGGTGCTGGGTGCTCTTTTGCACGAGGTCGTGCACCTCCCGCTGCCGAACCTGGGCCACGATTTCGTCGTCCTGTTCGAGCAGCTTCACGGCGACCCAGCGGGCGCCGTACCTGGCGGCCAGGTCCTTCTCCCCTTGGGCGACGGCCGCCTCGATTCGCGCCAGTTCCTCCTCGATCTCGCCGCCGTAGCGGACGGTGTGGGTGCGCGGCTTGCGGCTTTCCCGGGCGGTTTCGAGGATGGCGTCCAGCAAAGGGATGCGGCCCTCGCCCTTGTTGCCGACGGTCGGCACGATCCGGGCCCCCAGCAGCCGCGACAATTGTTCCAGATCGAACACCAGGCCGCGCCGCTGCGCCAGGTCCGCCATATTGAAGGCGAAGATCAGGGGCGGGTCCATCTCGATAAGCTGCGTGCCCAGGTACAGGTTCCGCTCGATGTTCGAGGCGTCCACGACATCCACGACGACATCGGGCTTTTCTTCCAGGATGAACCGGCGGGCGATGAGTTCCTCGACCGAGTAGGCCGTCAGGCTGTACGTGCCGGGCAGATCGACCACCTCGATCTCGTGGTCCTTGTATTTGAGGTACCCCTGCTTCTTCTCGACGGTGACCCCGGGGTAGTTCGCCACGTGCTGATGGGCGCCGGTGAGCATGTTGAACAGGCTGCTCTTGCCGCTGTTCGGATTGCCCGCCAGGGCCACGACGATTCGTTTCATAGACGCCAAGTTAGTTGAGGCTAACTTTTCCTGCAAAAAAACGGCATTGGCTCTACGGCGTTTGGACCAGGATCTTGTGCGCGACCCCTCGACCCAGCGCCATCTTGACCTCTTTGACCAAAACGACAAAGGGTCCCGGATGGCCGTTGCTGACGACCGTGATTTCCGCATCCGGGACAAAGCCCATGGAAGCCAGCCGGTTGTTCAGTCCCCGGCCGGCGTCGATCCGGACCAAGCGGGCCTTCACGCCGGTCTTCACGACCGATAACGATTGAACCCGATTGGGGTCGATGACTGTCTTGCCCATTAACGTACGGCTCCTTTGGAGGACTTCACCGCTTGCTTCTCACAGAACTGCCGGAACTCGCCGGCCACGTCGCGTCCGGTCCGGCCACTGACCGCCACATAATCCACGAAACTCAGCAACCGCGTGATGATCTCCTGCCCGAGCGCATGCTCCGCCCGGCACGCGGCCCGCTGGGCCGCCTCCGTCTCCACACCCAGGACTTCGACGAAGAAGGACCGCAGAATATCGTGTTTGCGCGCCACTTCCCGGGCCGCGACCCGGCCCCGAGGCGTCAAGGTGATACAACCATAGGGCTCGTAATTGGCCAGCCCCTTCTCCCGCAGCAGGTGCAAGGCCCCCGTCACCGAGGACCGGGCCACCCCCAGCGTCTCGGCGATGTCCTTGCTCCTGGCGCCCTGCGCATGGGTCGCCAGGTTGAAAATCGCCTCCAGGTAATCCTCCAGAGAGGCACTGAGTTGTCGCGATTCGCCAGGACTCATCGTACGTTCCACCACCTGTGATTCCATGTGCCGCCCAGTATAGTTAGGCGCCCCTAACTTTGTCAAGCCCCCCGCCGCACTTTTTTGTCAGACCGCGGCGCGGTGGTCGTCCGGGGAGGGCCTCGCTGTGCTGGAAGCCACCGGCCTGGTACCGCGTTTCGGAAGTCCTGCGACGAACGGGAGGAGATTGCCTCGTCGCTGCGTTCCTCGCAATGACATCACTGGCGGCTGCATGTCATTGCGAGTCGCAAAGCCGTAGACATGGCACCCAAGCTGCCAGTTTCTTGGGAGGTCCGACGCGCAGCGGTGCTTCGCGCCGAGGGCGCTGAAGCAACCTCCCCCTATTATCTCGGAGCTTGTGAAGTGCGGTACCGGCGGCCGATCCTGCCGGGCGGCCGGTTTTTTATACAAAAAGTGCTTGTCCCCGACCGGCGGACCTACTACAATCAGGATTCGCCGGGGCGTGGCGCAGTTTGGCTAGCGCGCTTGCATGGGGTGCAAGAGGTCGGTGGTTCAAGTCCACTCGCCCCGATTTCCGCAGAAACCGGGCCGTCAGGCCCCCGCTTCGAGGGCCGGGGTTCCGTTCCCGGCGGCTCGTCGCAGTCGCATTTCCTGAATCCAGCAGTACAACACGGGCACCGTGAGCATGGTCAGGATCTCGACGGTCATCCCGCCAAAGGAGGGGATGGCCATCGGGATCATGATGTCGGAGCCCCGGCCGGTCGACGTAAAGATGGGAATCAGGGCGAGAATGGTCGTCGCCGTGGTCATCAGGGCCGCCCGCACCCGGCGTTGGCCCGCTTTGATGGTCGCGGCGCGGATGTCCGCCACGGTGCGCGGCTTGTCCCGCTCGAACGTCTGTTGCAGGTAGGTGCCCATGACGACGCCGTCATCGTCGGCGATGCCGAACAGGGCGAGGAAGCCCACCCACACGGCCACGCTCAGGTTGATCGGATGCACCTGGAAGAGCTCCCGCAGGTTCACCCCGAAGATGCTGAAATTGAGGAACCAGTCCCGGCCATACAGCCAGATCAGCAGGAAGGCCCCCGACCATGCCACCATGACCCCGACAAACACCAGCAGCGTCAGCGGGACGCTGCGGAACTGCAGGTAGATGATCAGGAAGATGATGAACAGGGCCGTCGGCACCAGAATCCGCAAGGTCCGGCTCGCGTGAAGCTGGTTCTCGTAGGTGCCGGCGAACATGAGGGCGACGCCGGCCGGACGCTGGAAGTCGCCGCGGGCCTCCCGGTCCCGCAGGACCCGGCCGGCCGCCTCGACGACGTCCACCTCGGCCACCCCGTCCACCTTGTCGAACAACACGTAGCCGACGAGCGCGGTGTCCTCACTCTTGATCATCTCCGGCCCGCGGACGTACCGGATCTGGGCCAGTTGCGCCAGCGGGATCTGTGCATCGTCCATGGACGGCACCAGGACCCGTTCCAGCGCCTCGATACTGTCGCGCAGCTCCCGCAGGTAACGGACCCGCACGGGGAACCGCTGGCGTCCCTCCACGGTGGTGGTCACTTTGATGCCGCCGACTGCCACTTCCAGAACATCCTGGAACTCCTGGATGGGCACCCCGTAACGGGCCAGCGCCTGGCGATCGGGCACGATCTCGAGATAGGGCTTGCCCACGATCCGGTCGGCAATGACCGTGGCAGGATCGATGCCGGGGACCTCTTTGAGAATCCGCTCGACCTCCAGTCCGACCTTCTCGATCGTCGGCAGGTCGGGCCCTTTGATCTTCACACCCATCGGTGCGCGCATGCCGCTTTGGAGCATGACGATCCGGGCCGCGATCGGCTGGAGCTTCGGCGCCGAGGTCGTGCCGGGAATGTCCGCCGCCGCGACAATCTCGCGCCAGATATCGTCGGGCGTCGCGATGTGGCTGCGCCACTGCCGGTACGGCCGGCCGCGCGGATCCGGGATCAACCGGCCGTTCGGGTCGCGGACGAACGCGCCGGCGGCACGGTCATAGCGGAAGTTCACTCGCCGGCCGTCCTTGTCGGTAATGTACTCGCTGCGATAGTTGATGACCGTCTCGATCATCCCGATGGGCGCCGGGTCCAGAGCCGATTCCACGCGTCCGATCTTGCCGACGACCGACTCCACTTCCGGGATCATGCTCATCGCGATGTCCTGCTTCTGGAGAACATCCAGGGCCTCGCCGAGGGAGGCGTGCGGCATCGTTGTGGGCATGTAGAGATAGGAGCCTTCGTCGAGCGGCGGCATGAATTCCTTACCCAATCCGGGAAACGTGTGCCGGGCCCCGACCCAGGCGCGGTTGGCGCGCAGCTCCTGCGGCACAAAGAAGAAGACCCGCTCGAACCCGAGCCAGATCATGCCGCCCAACAGCAGCAGCGTTGCCGGCAGGGACAAGAAGGCGATCTTATGATTCAAGCACCAGCGCAGGATGTGGGGATACAACCGCTCGAACGTCAGGATGAAGGTCATCAGGATGGCGATCAATCCGCCCACGAAGAGGAGGTTGCGCACGAAACCTCTCTGCGGTCCCAGCGGCTCCCAGTGCGCCGTCAGCAAGATGCCTATCAGAAACAGAACCGCCACATTGGCGGCGTGAGGGGCTATCCTGTCCCATCGTCGGGGAATGAGGTCTTTGACAAGCTGATAAACCGCGAACCCGGCGATCACGACCGCCACCAGCCGGCTAAACAGCAGACCCACCGCCAGCGCCACCCCCAGCAGCGCCCCGTAAAGGATCGGGCGCAGATATCGTCCGCCGATCCGCCGTGGGAAGAACAACAGATGCGCCGCCGGCGGGATGATCGTCAGCGCAACGACAATCGAGGCGAAGAGGGCGAAAGTCTTGGTGAACGCCAGCGGTTTGAACAGCTTGCCTTCCGGTCCCGTCATGAAGAAGACCGGAAGGAAGCTGATGATGGTCGAGGCGACCGCCGCCAGGATCGCGCTGCCCACCTCGCTGGCGGCCCGGTGAATGACCTGGGCCCGGGGCATGTCCGGCGGGTCCTCGTCCAGATGCCTCAGAATGTTCTCGGAGATGACGATCCCCATGTCCACAATGGTGCCGATCGCGATGGCGATGCCCGCCAGCGACACGATGTTGGCATCCACGGAGAACGCCTTCATCACGATGAAACATCCGAGCACCGCCAGGGGCATCACCGAGCTGATCAGGAGGCTGCTGCGCAGGTGCATCACCATGATGATAATGACGATGGCCGTGAACAGGATTTCCTCATACAGGGCGTCGTTGAGCGTCCCGAGCGTCTCATAGATCAGCCCCGTGCGGTCATAGAACGGCACGACGGTGACCTGGCTGCGCGTCAGCCAGGAGGGCCACTGTTCCTGCGGCGTTTTCTGCAGGTAGGCCAGCCACGCGACCTGATTGAGCCCGGCGCCTTCGTGAGCCTCGAAACCGTGCCGCTGTGCGAACGCCCGCACCTGCGGCGACGTGATCTGCGGATCGGTAATGAGCGCCTTGGCGGGTAAGGCCGGCCCCACCTCGTCGATCGCGCGTTTGACGTCCTTGATCACCGCCAGCGGATTCGCCCCGTAGCGGGCCACGACCACGCCCCCGACGGCCTCGGCCCCCTGTTTATCCAGGGCCCCGCGCCGGGATTCCGGCCCGAGCACGACTTTCGCCACGTGCTTGACGAGGATGGGAACGTTCTCGTTGCTCTTGATCACGCTGTTCTCGATGTCTTCGGCGCGTTTGATGAAGCCGACGCCGCGAATCATGTACTCCACGCGGTTCAACTCGATCGTTTGCGCGCCGACATCGAGATTCGACCGCCGCACGGCGTCAAAGACCTCGTTGATGCCCACGCGATACGCCCGCATGGCGTCGGGGTCCACGTCGACCTGGTACTCGCGCACGAAGCCGCCCACGGAAGCCACTTCACTGACCCCGGAGGCGGAGCGCAGCGCCAGGCGCACCTGCCAGTCCTGGATGGTCCTGAGCTCCTCCAGGTCCCAGCCGCCGGTCACGCGGCCGTGCGGATCGCGTCCTTCCAGGGTGTACCAGAAGATCTGGCCCAGCGCCGTGGCATCGGGCCCGAGCGTCGACTGCACCCCGGCCGGCACGGTGCCCGCGGGCAGACTGTTGAGCTTTTCGAGCACCCGACTGCGGGTCCAGTAGAAATCCTTGCCCTGCACCAGCTTCTCATAGAACGAGAACTCGTCGAAGATGATGTAGATGGAGGAGAAGCCGAACATCGAGGTGCTGCGGATGGTCTTGATGTCGGGAATGCCCAGCAGTGCCGTCGTCAACGGGTAGGTAATCTGATTCTCGACATCGTCCGGCGAGCGGCCCGGCCACTCGGTGAAGACGATCTGCTGGTTCTCCCCGATATCCGGGATGGCATCGACCGATACGGGATTGCGTGGAAACTCTCGGAATTCCCAGTCGAAGGGAGCCACGTAGAGGCCGGCTCCGATCACGAACAGGGTGATCAGACCCACCACGAGCTTGTTGTAGATGCAGAAGCCCAGAATCCTCCCGACCAGGGTTTTCTGCTCCGGAATCGCTTCGTACTTGCTCTCGTTCCCGTTCTCAGACGCCATGCGAATCCACAATCCCTCTGCAACGATCGATCAGGCGCGCCTCAGTTCCGAAACTGCGGCAGCTTGGCAAGGTACTTCTCGGGGTTCTGCTGGAAAGTCTGGTCGCAGCCTTTGCAGCAGAAGTACACCTTCTTGCCCCGGTACTCCACGAAGATCTCCTTGTTGATGGCCCCGCCCATGACCGGGCAGGTGGTCTGCTCGGCCGTGACGGTCTGGGCCTGCGTCCGGCTCGTCGCGGCCGGCGGATGCGCATACGTGTGGCTCACGTGATCGTGCGGCTCCTCTCTCCTGCACCCCGGGAAGAGAGCCAGCCCGATCAGCGCCGTCAGCACCACGCCGGCAACCATCAGAGCTTTGGCGGGGAATCTCATTCGTCCAGTCATCAGGGTCTCCTTTCAAGAATAGTATCACGAAATGATGGGACGATCAGTGGTTGTGACCGGTCGCCGCCGGAGGGGCAACCGGCTCCTGGGACGATTGCTGAAACTGCGGCAGCTTGCCGAGATACTGCTCGGGATTGGCCAGGAACTTCTTGTCGCAGCCTTGGCAGCAGAAATAAACCCGCTTGCCCTGGTACTCGGTATAAACGGACGGATCAATGGGGCCGTCCATGACCGGGCACAGTGGCTGAATCGCGGCCGGCGCCCCGGGGGCCGGCGCCGCGGCGCTGCTTGCCGCCGGGGTGGCATCCCCATGCTGATGGCCGGGGACCATCCCGCCGCCTTCGGGATTCATCATGCTCGGCTTGGTCTGGATCTGCAGGGCCGAATCG
Organism: Planctomycetota bacterium; assembly: GCA_016872975.1. Lineage (GTDB taxonomy): Bacteria > Planctomycetota > Phycisphaerae > Sedimentisphaerales > Anaerobacaceae > PLanc-01. Next base: position 3,266 of record VGYL01000165.1, on the reverse strand, counting down.
ATCTTGAAGTTCCCGTTCGTGACGACCAGCTCGCCCTCGTGCAGGCCGGACTTGACCAGGTAGTATCGGCCTGCCCGCGCGCCCAACTCGATATCGCGGCCCTCGAAGGTGGGCACTTCGGTGTTCGGCTTCTGCACGTAGACCACCGCCCGCTTGCCCGTGATCAGCGGCGCTGTATCGGGAATCACCAGCGGCGCCGATTCGGGGGCATCGGGGCCCACGTACCCGAGCGACTCGGCCGGGACCAGGTCCATCCCGCAGACATCGCAGGTCCCCGCTTCGGACTTCACAATCCACGGGTGCATCGGGCTGATCCATTTGCCCGCCAGATCGCGGTCCATCACCCGGCCGCCTTCGGTGACGCGGGATTGGACCACCGCGCGGACGAACATCTCCGGCTTGAGTCGGCCGTCCGGATTGGGCACGTCCACCCGGACCTTGACGGTCCGCGTCATCGAATCGAGGATCGGGTCGATGAAGCTGATCCGCCCGGTGAACGTCTCGCCCGGATAGGCTTCGGTGGTGAATTGGACTTCCTGCCCGTAGCGAATCCAGGACAGGTCCGACTCGTAGGCGTCGAGCTTGACCCAGACCTGCGACAGGTCGGCCACGGCATAGATCTGCATGCCGGTGTTGACGTACATGCCTTCGTTGACCATCTTCTGAATCACCACTCCGCCGATGGGGGAATAGATGGTCAGATGGGTCATGGGCTTGCCCGACCGCTCGATCTCTTCGATCTGGCCGGGCATCAGGCCCAAGAGGCGGAGCTTCTCCCGGGCGGCTTGGAGAGTGCTGGCCGTGGCCTCGACCAGATAGCTCGCGGTGGCCGCCCCTGCATTCCTCGACGCCTTCGCCGCCTGCAGCAGCTCGGCCTGCGCACTGATCAGGTCCGGGCTGTAGAGGTAGACCAAGTGATCGCCCTTGCGGACGGTCGTTCCGGTAAAATCGACGTACAGACGATCGAGCCGGCCGGGAACCCAGGCCGTGATATGCTTCACACGGGTCTCGTCATACTGGATCTTCCCGACCATTCGTATTTCGCTGGCGACGAAGAGCCTCTCGACCGGGGCGGTCTGAATCCGCATCAGCGCGGCGGCCGACGGCGAGACGACCAGATCCCGCGACCCACTGTCGGCGCCGAGATTCTTGGGCATGGGGATCAAGTCCATCTCACAGATCGGGCACAATCCCGGCCCATACCGCACGATCTGCGGGTGCATCGAGCAGTACCACTGCTGGGACTCCTGGGGCGTCTCCGAATGGCTGTGCGCGCCGGCCCCAACGCTCTGGCCGGCGGAAAAGACCACATAACCAGCCACGAAGCCTGCTGCCACCAGCAGGACGATCACTCCCCCCTGCCACAAGGTACGATTCATGCGCATCAGAACCTCCACAAACCGGTCACGTGAAAACGTAATCTATACTATTCCGATAGGATTAGTGTTCACAAGAAATCCTCATAGATCGGCCCCGACAAGCATCTCCAGCTCGGCCCGCCTCTGCTGCTGATCGGTCCAGGCACGCTCGCGCGCGAGCTGGAACTGCAGCAGGGTCTGCTGAACGTCGATCAAGCGCAGGAAATCGATGGTTCCGGCCATGTAGGCCGTTTCGGAGGCCCCGACAAGCTCCTGCGCCCGGGGCACGAGCACGTCGCGGTACAAGCGCACTTCCCGCCCGCTGTTCTCGAATTCGTACAGGGTCCGCACCAGCCGTGCCGCCAAGCTGTTCTCCAGGTCCCTCCTCTCATGTCCAGCCCGTCGGGCCATGGCCCGCGCCTGTAACTCACCGGCCCGGTAGCTGCGCTGCCAGATCGGGATATTCAACTCCACTCCGATCATCACATCACTTTCACGGGCCCCCGGCTCCATATTCATGTCCATCCACGACAGGCCCAGGCCGACATCCGGATAGAACCTTCGCCGGGCCAGGCTCACCTCCTGCTGCAGCCGCTCGACCTCATGGTCCAGGGCCTGCAGCTCCGGATTGCGGTCCCTCAGCAGCGCCAGCAGCCTGCCGCGGTCCGGTTCCATGGGCCCATCGGGCTCCGGCCGGGGCCAGGGCAGCTCTGCTTCCGGCGGACGGTTGAGCACCGCGTTGAGGCGCGCCACGGCCGGCGCCCTCTGTTGTTCGAGCGAAACCAGGTCATTCCGCAACCGGGCCACCTCGATCTGCGCCCGGATGATGTCCGGGTGCATGGCCGCCGCCGCAATGTACTTCGTACGGGCCACCTCTTCGAAGTGCTGCATCAGATCGAGATTCTCTTTGGCAATCCGGGTGGCGCTGCTCAGGTAGGCATACTCGTAGAATGCCTCTTTGACCGCGAAGAACAGTTGCAGCCGTTGGGCCTCGTAGCGTTTCTGGGCTGCGTTAGCCGCGGCCGCTGCCGCATCCGTCCGCGCCGCGATGGTGCCAAACCAGGGGAACATCTGCATGAGACCCACCCGCTGGCGGGTATCGATCTGCTCGATGAAGTACTCGTAAGTGAAGCGCGGATCGGGCAGAGCTTTCGCCTGGGGAATCTGCTCCAGCGCGGCCTTCCACTCTTCAAACGCCGCCTTGAGCCCGGCATTCCGGAGCGCCGCGGCCGTGAGATATTCCGCCAGCGTCCGGGGCGTATTTCCATCCGCCGGAACCGGCTGTGCCGCACCGGCTCCACCGGCCGCGACCCACAGGACCGCCGCCACAGCTCCCAACATCCTTCGTTTGACCATGCACAGTCCTTCCCGCGACCCCCAGCGAGCCCGGGCCGCACCACGCACCGTATACTGATTAGCGGCATCGCCGTCAGAAATAGTCGGGCTCGTTGCCCGGCTTCCATTTGATATTGCAGCCCATGCTCGGTTTCTGTTCTTCCGGGACCGGCTCGCCCTCCAGGACCGCATCCAGGGCGGCGCGCAGATCGGCCCCCGTGACCGGCACATTGCTCCCCGGCCGGCTGTCGTCCATCTGGCCGCGATAGACCAGCCGTCGACTCTCGTCAAATACAAAGAAGTCCGGCGTGCAGGCGGCACGATAGGTCTTGGCCACGTCCTGGGACTCGTCATAGAGATAGGGGAATGTCAGTCCCTTCTCGCGCGCAAACTGGACCATCTTCTCCGGCCGATCCTCGGGAAACCCTCGAATGTCGTTCGCGTTGATCCCGACGACGGCTACGCCTCGGGGCTGGTATTCTCTAACGAGCTTGACGAACCCGTCGATGACATGTTTGACAAACGGGCAATGATTGCACATGAAGACCACCACCACGGCCCGGGCCTCGGCGA
>VGYL01000164.1 GCA_016872975.1 Planctomycetota bacterium | reverse complement strand
CCATCGCGGCCGACCCGCACTGGGTCCTGATCACCAGCTTCAACGAATGGCACGAGGGCAGCGAGATCGAGCCTTCCCTGGAGCACGGCCGTCAATACCTCGAAGCCACCGGCCGGTACGCCGCCCAGTTCAAAGCCACGCCGCGTAAGACGTACGCTCCGCCTGCCTCCGGCGCGATCGCTCCGGGGGAAAAGGACCAATTGCGCCGGCAATTGGAGAAGCTGCGGATCGCCGTGCTGCCGGAGGCGGAATCGATGGCCTTCTGGTGGCTGCTCGATCTCGGCGTCGAGCCGACGTTGCTGACCTGGGAAGGGATCGTCCAGAACGGCGTGAGCCCCAAAGACCACCCGATCCTGCTCTATTGTGCCGGCGAGACCTACCGGCGCACCGTCCGCACGACCGGCGACGTCGACGACGCCCTCGTCCGTTACCAGCAGGCGGGTGGCTGCCTCGCCGCCCTGCCCTCGTTGCCTTGGCCGTTCTACTACGACGAAACCGGCCAGGCCGTGCGCCAGAGCCACCGCTTCGGCCTGACCCTCCGCATGGGCTGGGAACGTCCGCCCGCGGGCGCGGACCTGCGGTTCGTCCAGCCCCAGCGCCGCCTGCCGCACGTGCCCGAGCGTTTCGGTTTCCCCACCGCCGGCGACCTCCGCTGGCGGCCGTGCTACCAGCAGAACCACGCCGAGTACGTCCCGCTGTTGCAACTGCGCAACCGCGCCGGCGAGTCCCTCGGCGACGGCGCCGTCTACGCCAGACTGTCCACCGGCGGCCACGTCGCCTACGCCTGGTTCGGTTTGCTGAACAGCCCGCAGGGCGAGCCCATCCTCTATGACCTCTTCAGCCTCCTGGCCGACCGCCTCGACCCCCAGCAAATGCGTAACGGCAGGCATTTCTGATTTGCGTTGCCGTCCCACTGCACCTACAATGGTGCAACAACTTGCGACGGGTGTGCGCTATGAGACGGACAAGTTCAATGGAGGCGCATTGTTGATGTCGCGGAAACAGCCGAGATTCATGCATAATGTGATTGCGCTCGTCTACGACTTCGATGGGACGCTGACGCCGCAGCCGATGCAGGAGTACACAGTGCTCCCGCAAATCGGCATCAAGAAGGGGAAGGACTTTTGGAACGCCGTGGCGGAGGAGGCATTGCAGACGGGGGGAGAGGAAATAGTGACGTACATGCGCCTGATGCTCGAAAAGTCGAAACAGAAGCATTACCCGGTCACACCGACTGTGCTGAAGTCCTTGGCGAGGAACATTCAGTACTATCCGGGAGTCGCGGAGTTCTTCCCGCGAATCAGTGCCTATGTCAAGACCTTGGATGTAGATGTCGAACTGCGTCACTACGTCCTCTCCGCTGGTTTGAAGGAGATCATATCTGGGACCAGCATTGCTGAGTGCTTCTACCGTATCTTTGCGTCGGAGTACTACTACAATGAGTACGGTGAGGCGGTCTTCCCCAAGGTCATCGTGAACGATACCTTGAAGACGCAGTTCATCTTCAGAATCAATAAGGGAAAGGAATCGCTGCACGAGAGCATCAACCTCCATATGCCTCCAGCGGTGCGTCCCGTCCCCTTTCAGAACATTCTATATATCGGGGATGGACTCACGGACGTCCCCTGCATGACAGTCATTCGCAAGAATGGCGGGTATGCCATAGCGGTCTATAAGCCGGCTGATACAAAGGGTCTCAAAATGTGCAAGGAGTTGCTGAAGGCCGGCCGGGTGGATTTCGTAGCCCAGGCAGATTACAGAAGTAACAAAGAGGTTGACCGCCTGGTAAAGCTGCTGTTAAATAACATCGTCGAAGGCATTCGGTACGCAAGGGAATCGTTCGATCAGTCGAACAAGTATCTCTCCTAAGGGAAATGAGGTTGAATGTGAGGAAAGCCGGTTCCGGAGCCAAGAAGTGTGTGGCCCCCAGCCCCACGGTGCCCAAGAGCGTCAAGACGAACAATACGACAGTCTCAGCGGCAGCATCAGCCTTGCCATTTGCGCATAGGACCCCGACCCAACTTCATGCTTCAACATATGCGCTCAAGCGGAGTTGAGGCAACTTGGGGGGCACGTGAAGACTCGGAGAGGTGGGAAGGAGAGTAGCCGGTATCATGTGTTGCGCTGTCTTCGTGCCATGCCTGCCGTCTCTGCCGTAGCCGTTCTACTGCGAGGAAACGGGCATGGCGGTGAATCGGAGCCACCGTTTCGGCCTGACGCTCCGCATGGGCTGGGAACGTCCGCCCGCGGGCGCGGACCTGCGGTTCCTCCAACCCCAGCGCCGCCTGCTGCACATGCCCAAGCGTCTTGGTCTTCCCGCCGCCGGCGATCTCCGCTGGCGGCCACGTCGCCTACGCTTGGTTCGGCCTGCTCCGCACCCCTCAGGCGGAGCCGCTCCTCCACGACCTGTTCACCTTTCTGGCGACCAGAATCGGTCCATGAGCCGAGTGTCGCTCCTGAGTGGGTGTGTGAGAAGTGGCACGGGCATCCTGCCCGTGGGGCTTCGTCGCATCGGCATTCTGCCGATGATTCATGGGCTGGAAGCCTCACTGTTCTAAACATCTCGGCTTTGTCGCGAGGGGTGGCATCGCCAAAGGCTCTGCCTCCGACGATGGTTTGTGTCGCGGGCCTCTTGTGCTCGCCGCGCGGGCAGGATGCCTGCGACACGCAAGGGCGCGGGGGCATCCTCGCTGATCGACAGCCGGGGGCGGCTGTCCCACATGGGGATCCCGAGACGCCCTCGTCACGCGGAGGACTCCACCGAACGGCGCTTGCGGCTGCCATCCGGCCGCAACGGATCGTCGAGCGTCGGGCGGTGGCGCGGCTCGTGACGTCAAACGTCCTACGTCGGACGAAACGCCCGACGTGACCGCAACCGCTGGACGGTCCGTGCTGGGTGCTTCGTCGCGATGTCCACGCCTTCGTGAGGGCCCGCTATGGGCGTGCCTGCCACGGATGGGCGTAGGGTCCCATCTCCTCCAGCGGGATCGGGTCGAAGAGAAGGGGCCTCAGACGCGGATCGTTGCGGACGCGTTCGTGCTGCGACACCGCCTGCAGGTCAAAGGACTGGGCGGTCGTGGCATTGAGCGCCGCCTGCTGTGTGCCGCCATCTCGCAGGAAGACGCTCGGACAACGGACGAAGAGATTGCGGCTGACGAGATTCAAGTCCGCCTCCGTCCGGAGGCCAGCCAGCGCGGGATAGCGGCTCGCATACGGCTCCTGACCTGCCTGCGCAAAGAAACGCGAAATGGATTCGAGCCAGCGTTTGGCGCCCCAGCGGGAGAAGCTGATCCCGGCCTGGCAATCCAGGAAGAGGTTGCCGTCCACGAGGTTCTCCTTGCCGCCGTGGATCTGGACGCCGCCGAAGGCGACGGCGCCGCACCGCTCGAAGATGTTCCCGTGGACCGCGACGCCCGAGATCATGTCGTCCAGCCGGACGCCGGCCGCCCCGTTGTGGGTGCCGCCGCGAATGTCGCTCCAGCGGTTCCAGCGGATCACGACGCCCCGATAGAGGGGATTGCCGAACATGTCCAGGCCGCCCTGGTCGTCCGATTCCTGCACGACGTTGCGGATCGCATTGAGCTCGATCAGATGGTCGTTGCCTTCGATCCGCAGGGCCGAGGAGGGCATCCTCTCGAAGAGATTATGCGCGATCCGGTTGCCGCAACCGTCGAGATGGACCGCGGGCGTATAGGTCCGCTTGAGCCGGGAGATGTCGAACACGGTGCAGTTCTCCACGAAATGGCGGCCCGGGGACAACGTCCGGCGCTCCCCGCCGGCCACGCGGGCTCCGCCGCAGCCGAGGGTGTGCATGGTGCAGCCGAAGATGCCATGCCGCTGCCCGCCCTCGACGACGATGGCGTCGCCGCCGCACTGGCGGATCGTGCCGCCGGCCACGAGGCAATCGGCTCCGCCGCGCAGGCGGATTCCATCCCCGCGCCCCTCCTGCAAGGTCAGACCCAGCAGGATCACGTGCTCGACCTCATCCAGGGTTATGAACGGTTGGTCGAGTACGCTCAGGATCGTCTCGGCTTTGGACCACTCGAGCCCGGCCGGCGGCAGCCAGTAGATCCTGTCGGTCCGGCGGTCGAGGTACCATTCCCCCGGCGCGTCGATCTCGCCTAACACGTTCACCGCATAGTAGCGCTGGTTCTTGCGGTAGCCATATCGGGAGTAAGGCTGCGACAGCGTGAAGGTCTTGGCGTCCGCATCGATCGCAGCGACTGTCTGGTACTCCTCGAACCAATCCCAGAACCAGTAGCCGTAGAGGCGGACATCCGGCTCCTCGACCCAGCGGCTGGGCCGGTCTTCCACGTAGTGGAACTTGCCGTCCCGGCAGCCTTCGATCGTATTCCAGACCTTGAATCTCTCCTGGCCGAGGATCTCGCCGGTCTTGACAAAGCCTTCGTTCGGCCAGCGGGCCAGTGTCTGGGGCTCCCCATTGACGAACAGCTCCGGCCGGCTGCGCAGCGCGGTCGCATCGCCCCAGTTGGTCACACCCAGTGCCTTCAGATCCGCCTCCAGGACACGGCCGCGCACCGACGGATCGAGCCTGTCCCGCACGCCTGCCTCCGCGAGCGGTTTCCAGCCGGTGATCCGGGTCCCGCCGCGAAAGATCGGCGTCTGCCCGGCCCGGGCCTGGTAGACCACGGGAGCCTCGGCTGTCCCTGAATCTTCGGCGGTCAAGGTCCAGGGTCGTTCCACCGCATAAGATCCGCCCGCGATCATGACCTTCACGCCCCCTGGGGGCAGCGTTCCGCCCCGAGACTTCTTCAATGCCCGCACCGCGTCACGAGCCTTTTCCAGGGTGCGAAATGGACTATCCGCGGAACCGTCCGCGGTATCCTGCCCGGCGGGGGCGAGGTGGAACGTGACGGCCGGTGCAGGCAGGGTCGGTAAAGGCGCCCGATAGGCAGCAGCATCGCGCGCGGACAATCCCTGTTGCCGTCGCTCTGCCTCCTCCATGCGGCGGCGCGCATTATCGCGGTAGAGCGGCGGCAGCGCTGTATCGGCGGCCAACCGCTCCCATGCCGTCTTGGCGGCCGCCATGTCCCGGCCGGCCAGTGCCGTTTCCGCCAGGCTCAGCAGGGCCAGGCCGCGGACGAAGGGCGGGGCCGACAGGTCTTGGGCCACGGCCTCAAACTGCGTACGGGCATTCTCCTGGCGTCCCTCGCTCAGCGCCCGGGTTGCCGCTTCCAGGGCCGGTGCAGAAGAGGCCGGCAAATCCGTACGGGCTTTCGGCGGCGCCGCGGATGGGGTGATCTCCCAGGCGACCACGCTGCGAGCGGCCAACTCTACCTGAGGCTGTTGGCCCGCCTGAATCTTGAGCGTGTCTTTCGTTCCATTGGGTCGAAGGGCAACGGCTGTCAACGGCGTGCCGGAGAGGCTGTATTCCTTCGGGTCGAACTCCAGCCGGGCGGCAAAGGGCTGGTCCGAGACATTGGCGAACAGCAGCACCACCTTATTGTCCTTCGGGATCTGCCAGGCCCCGGTCATAACGGCCTCCGCGGTAATCGGCCACTCACCGCGCCATTGCCAATCCGCGGTGACAGTCGGGATCTGCTCAACGAACCGGGGCGGGCGCGCCATCTGGCCGCGGTAGAAGTACTCCTTCAACTGCCAGCGAAGCTGGATGCACTCGCGCAGGAACGCGCCGGAATTGGGACGGTCGATGATCTCCGGGCCGAACCAGCCGATCTGCTCGCCGAAGACGAGTTGTTGTCCGGCCTTCATGCGGTGCGCGAGGTCCTGCGTCGGCCCGCCGCGGTAGGCCCGCCCGAACATCTGGATGGCGCCCCCATACACGGCGGAGAACGCCGGGACCATGTTCTGTTCCTGCCAATGCCACGTCAGGTAGCCATCGAACCATTTGATGTACGGCTCGGCATTGCACTCGGTGGTGAGCATGGCGTCGGCGGGTTTGGCGGATCGCATGGCGTCGAGCATGGTCCAGTAGCCCTCCGTCCACCAATGCCCGCCACCCAGATCGTGGCCATGCGAGGCATCGAAACACAGACGCGGCTGGGCGGCGGCGATCTGGTCGATGTAGACGCCGCTGACGCCGCACTCCTGGAACAGCCGCAGCACGATCTCGCGGACCTCGTTCTGCCACAGGGTGGTCGCCGGGCACATGGCCGCCAGGCGGACGCTGTTGCCGTCCGTCTCTTTGCTGCCGTAGGTCTCGGTGTAGGGTTGGCCCTGCTCATCCTTGCTGGCCGCCGGCAGAGCCCGCTGGGTGAACTGCCAGTCCTCGGCGCCCTTGTCGCGCGTGTCCCAGAGCCTGCCATTGATGTACGGCATCGGATAGACGCCGGCCTTCTTGAGCTCCGCCACACCCTCGGCGAAGCCCTCCTTGGCCGGGAAGTAGTGGGGGTAGTCGTTGTCGAAGGGGATCTGGTGCCAGTTGTACCAGTGAAACCCGACCGGCAGGCCGAGCGTCCGGGCCAGGGCCTTCACGCGGGGGACACACTCGGAGGCGGGACCTCCCGTCAGCGCCCAGGCGGGCAGCTCGCGCATCCATTTCGGCGTGTCCTCCCGGCCGTCACGCCCCAGGGCCGGCCACCACTTCGCCTCCCGGCTGACCCAGGCGCGGTAGATCCGGGCGGCATCGAACCAGTCCCCCCGCAGCAGTTGCCATCGGGCCGCGCCGGGCAGCTCGAAACCGGCGCCGGCCTTGCCCATATTGGGAACCGGATGATCGAAGCGCAGGGTCACCGCCTGTTTGGCCGGCTGGCCTTCGGCCACGATGTCCTTGGTGGAGCCGAAGGGGTCATGCACACCCAGGTAAAGCCCGGTTCGAGTCGCCCGGTTGTAGGCGGCCAGGTACTGCATGCATGTCCAGCCGCTGGGATAGGTTCCGCCTTTCCTGCCGCCCTTGCTCCACAGGTCCGCCTGCTCAATACCCGCGGTCACCGGCACGAAGACCCGACCGCCTTCGCCGAGGTCCTTGATCGCGACCTGCGGGAACGTGACGCGCCACAGGGCCCACTGCGGGTTGTCGGCAGCGATGCGCAGGTCCCACGTGATGGCGCTCTCGGGCTTTTGGGCAGCGAGTGTCACTTCGATGCGGATGCCCTTGAGGCGGTCATCGACCGGTGCGGCGAAGGTCAGCTTGCGGTCACCCGCGGCCTCGCCCGACACGTCCACTTGCTGCCAACCGGAATCCGCCGTGAGGGTGTGCAGCTTCTTGGTCCCAGTTTCCCGCACCGTGACGGAGAACAGCCCCAGGGGCTCCTCGGCCAGCAGCTTCTGGCCGGCGGCGGTGTCGGCCAGGCTTCGCACCCGCAGCCCCTGCGGCGTCTTCTCCAGCACCAGGCGCAAATCACCTGCTTCTACCACGACCTGTTCGGCCGAGGACGAACCTGGTGTGGCCGGGCCGGCCGGTTGAGCCGGTGCCACGCTCGCGAAGAGAAACCACCAGCCGAGGCACGCCAGGAACCGGGTTGAAAGGCGCAGGTGCGTGTTCTTCTGTCTGTGCATACGTATTCCTCCAGATCACTGTCTCCTGCGATTGTAGCCCCTGGACGGCGCCGTCACCAGCACAAATGACGGACGGCAAGGCAAAGGACCGAATGGACGCCGCGCGGCCTTGCCCCTGTCCACCGCGTCCATTCTGTCCACCATGTCCATTCCGTCCACGAATTCCCCCGCCAGCCTGCCACCCGCCTCCATCCCTGGCAAGCCCCCGGTCCCGGATGCCCGCGGAGGCCGGAGCCGGCCGCCCGCCGGCGGGCCTGAGAACCGCCAACTGCGGACCCGGTCTCAGGGCGAACAGTCCTCAGCGTGCCCCGGTCTTCTGCTCACCCGCCCCTTTGCCGAACGCCGCCACCAAGGCGTCGTACTGCCTTCGGCTGATGGGAATCATGCACCCGTGCCGCACTTTCGCCGGCACCGCATACTTGTCCCAATCGGGCCGCTGCCCGCCGGCGATCTGGACCCAGGGCCCCTGGAGCTCCGCGGCCACCGACAGGCTGTACGCCACACCGGGATACTGCTCGTAGTAGAGGTACCAGGCCTTGCCGTTGGGCGACGGAATGAGGGTCGGGGCCTCACGGAAGCTCGGGCTGATCGGCGGCCCCGGCTCCGAGTACGGACCCAGCAGACTCGGCGCACTGGCGATGCGAATGGTCTTGCCGGTCGTCCACTCCAGGGTCGGATAGCGTTCGTCCTTCAGGATGGCGTAGTAGCGGTCGCCTTCCCGCCGGATAATCACGTCGATGGTCGCCATGTCCCACGCAAAGAGCTTCCGCGGCGGGTCGGAAAACGTCTTGAGGTCCCTGGAGGTGACATAGAGCGTCCGCTGGCTGGCCCAGTACGGCTCCGGCAGGTTGGTGCGGCCGAGGTCGTGCGGCGTGTGCCACGTGAGCAGGTACTGCGAACTCGCGGCATCGAAGAACAGCTTCGGCGCCCCGATCCGCGCCAGGGTCTTCGGGTACTCGGGCACGCGCTTCAGGTCCGGGACATAGTCGCCGTACTTCTGCCACGCGATCAGATCGTCCGAGACCCAGAAGTTGATGTCCGGCCGGTCGTCCCCGCGGTTGCCCACGAGGTAGTACCGCCCCTCATGCCCCCGGCAGATATCCGGATGCCCGCGGTATTCCTCGTTCACCCGCCGCCCGCCGTGGAGCATCTCCCAATGCAGCCCATCCAGGCTGACACTGTAATACAGCCGCCAGTAATCCCCATGCAGCATGTGCGCAAACAGATACGCCTCATACTCCGCCGTCTCCCCCGCCCCCACCTGTCCCGGCGGCTCCGGCATCTGCGCCCATCCCGCTGCCCCCCAGAACAGGCTCACCGCCATCAACCACACACAACGCAGATGAAGTCGCACATGAATCAACATTACTGCTACCATACCGCTCACCCCCGATTCTGGCAAGGCTGCTCGGACCAAGGTAAATGCCGACCCTCGTATCGTCATTCCCGCGCAGAGCCTGTCGTCAGCCTGGTCGGGGGCGAGAATCCAGGCTCTTCACGAAGCCACCAAGAAGGAACTCGATCGCCGCATTGCCCGAGTTACCGGGCGCGGTGTACCGTCGATCGTTCTTGGACGGCTCTGAACGTCCCGCGGGGCGCCCTAGCGGACTTGCCGACAATGCTCGCTGGAAGTATACTATCCACACGGCTCTTGGTGCCTTGCTGAAGAGGAAAACGTCCATGTTCGCGGGAGGCGGTTGAACATGAGAGCAAGAAGGTCTTTCTGGCTGGCGGCGGCGGCAGTGGTGGTGGTGCTGTTGGTCGGCGGGTGCGACCGGAAGCCTCGGTATGCCAAGACTCCTTTGCACCGGGCCGCCGCAGAGGGCGATGTGCAGAAGGCACAGGCGCTTATCGCGCATGGGGCCGGTGTCAACGCGCGCGACAAGGGGGGCGGCACGCCACTGCACGCAGCAGCGGATCGTGGGCACAAGGACATAGCCGAACTTCTGATCCGCTGTGGTGCCCGGATTGATCTTGCCGACAAAGAGGGCTGGACGCCCGTCATGCTGGCCGCGCGGTATGACCGTAAAGAGATGGTTGACCGTCTTATCCAGTTGGGAGCCGCCGTGACCCTGCCTGTCGCCGCCTGTCTGGGTGACATCGAGAAGGTCAGAAGCCTGATCGATAGGGGTATGGATGTCAATGTGCGGACGCCGAACGGGTGGACCTCATTGCACTACGCGGCGTGGCATAATCACACGACGATCGTCGAGCAACTCCTCACCGCCGGGGCTGATATCGACGCGGCGGAGAAATTGGGGTTTACTCCGCTCCATCTGACGGTCTACCGGGATCGTGGCGACATGGTGCGGCTGCTGGTCGCCAAGGGCGCAGATGTCAATGCCGCGGACTGCCATGCGGAGACACCACTGCACAAGGTCGCCCGGAAAGGCTATCTGGACCTGGCGAGAATTCTGGTGGCCAGTGGCGCTGCCGTCAATGCACGAAGTGATAACGGCGTGACTCCGCTCCACTATGCCGCACTTGAAAGGCGAACCGCTGTCGTCGAATTCCTCCTCGGCAATGGGGCCGACGTCAACGCGGAGAGCACTGACGATCGCTACAGGATGACACCTCTGCATACAGCCGTCAACCAAGGCTGCCTTGAGGGGGTGAGGCTGCTGGCGCCCCGGGTCAAGGATATCAACAAGCGGGATGAATATGGTTGCACTGTACTGCACCACGCTGTGGCCTCCGACGTCTCGCGCTGGATCCATCTGAGACGAACAGTGGACATTGTAGAAATGCTGTTGTTACAGGGCGCCGATGTAGCGGCCAGGGACAAAGAGGGTGAAACACCGTTACACGATGCCGCTCGTTATGCGGGCCCCGACACGGTGGGACTGTTGATCGCGCGCGGCGCGGAGGTCAACGCCGAGAACAACGAAGGAGCGACACCGCTGACCTGTGCTTTGGAGTGTGGGAACACCCGTACCATAAGAACCCTTCTGAATGCCGGGGCACGGATGGTCAAATGGAAGCATGTGCCTGGGCGGGGTCACGTGCTCCACAGTGCTTGG
>VGYL01000163.1 GCA_016872975.1 Planctomycetota bacterium | reverse complement strand
TGTAGCCGCCCGCGCTTTTGTTCAGTAAGAATCAAGGATTGCTCATTCCCGATTTCAGAGTAGGCTGGGAATCGGGAGAAGAGGGTGGTGCCTTGCGTTATGAGGACACAAGGCACCGTGACCCTCGCCTCACACACAGGCAAGGGTCATGTCGAGCATCGCGCTTTCCTGGATTGAGATCAAGTCCTATACGCAATCGATCGGACCGGGCCGAGGGAGGCCCAGACGTCCGGAGGTCTGCGTTCGATGCAAACATACCGGAATCTGGTACGACGGATGGCGGCTGGTTTTCTGCGTGGTATTGCTCGATGGAACCCCCTTCCGTTTTGCCGATGGGATTTGGCTTCAGCGCGTTGCCTGCAGTCTGTGCTGGTTTTCCTGGGTCTGCCGGCCTGCCTTTCTTTACCCTCATCGGTCATTCGCCCCGGATCTGATTGAAGCTGCCGCCCTGCGCTATCTGCAGGATCCCTCCGCCAGCTATGCGGTGGCTGCGCGGGAGCATGGGTGTTCCCTCACGATGCTGTGGGCGTGGCTCAGCTGGCTGTCCGACCTGACCGAACCCGGCGCGATCGTCGCCGAGGCCATGCAGCAAGATCCATCCCTGCCCGCGGCCGAGTTGATCCCCCGGCGTGTTTCCCAGAATCACGTGAAAGCGCGTTCGCCGCAACGGCAGAAGGTTCTGCTGCGTGCGCTTCAGGTGCTGGCCGCGATCCTGGCGCTGGCGCGATCTCAGCGGGTCCCGCCCTCGGATCCGAGTCCCCTGCGGTGGTTTCTCACGGGGCAGTTCCTGGTGTTCCGGCGCAAGGCTTTGGGATGCCGTCCGGGATGGTCCCCGGCCTTTGAAGTGGTGCAGCGCGGTCCGACCGGATAAAACCGCGTTCATGAGCTTTGAAGATGACCATGAAGACCGCCGGCGCGCCATCGCGCTGTTTCGCGAAACCGTGCTGGAGGATTTGAGCGACTCAGAACCGGCGCGCGGGGAGATCTCCGCGCGCATCGCGGAGCTTGCCGAAAAACCACTGGTTCTGCCCGACGGATCGGAGCGCCGTTTCAGCGAGCGCACGCTCTGGTCCTGGTGGAGCGCCTACCGCAAAGAGGGGCTCCTCGGGCTGATGCCCGCCGAACGATCCGACAAGGGCGTGCCGCGCGAGATCACCCCGGAGCTGCTGGCCAAGGCGATCGAAAAGCGGGTGGAAGTCCCGTCGCGTTCGACCAAAACCATCATCGATATTCTGCAACGGCAGGGTATCGTCTCCCAAGGGCGCCTGGCCCGCTCGACCCTCGACCGCCATCTCGATCGCGCCGGCCATTCCCGCCGCAGGCTGCGCACGCTGGGCGACAAGCGCTACATCAGGATGTTATTCGAGCGCCCCAACCAGCTCTGGGTTGGGGACTACCATGAAGCGCCCATTCTGTTCGTGCCGCGCACCGGCCGCTTCCGCACCGTGCATCTTTCCGCCTTCATTGACCATTACTCGAAGCTCGTCCCTCATGGCCAGTGGTACGAAAACGAACAGCTGGCCACTCTGGAAGACACATTCAAGAAGTCCGTGCTCAAGCGCGGCTGCCCGGACAAGGCTTACGTCGATCGTGGCGCGGTCTACCGCTCGGCGCAGTTCGCTTTTGCCCTCGCCCAGTTCAACATCCGGCTGCGTCGTTCGAAACCCTACCAATCAGAAGGGCGCGGAGTCATCGAACGATTCAACCGCACGGTTGCCGATCAGTTCGAACCCGAAGTCCGGGCGGCGCGTATTGCGGAACTGGACCGGCTCAATCTGCTGTGGGAGGGCTGGCTGGAGGAGCGCTACCATCGCGACACTCACGATTCAACCGGCCAGGCGCCGCTGGACCGCTTTGCCCAGGATGGGTTTACCCCCCGATGGGCCGATCCCGCGCTGGTTGCCGATACCTTCCGCGTGCGCGTGAGCCGCAAGGTCCACCCCAAAACCTCCACGGTCGAGATCGACGGGGTTTGTTTCCTGGTCGAAAACTTCCTGCGGGGCCGGTGGGTCCGGGTTTATTACGATCCGCACTGCCTGGAAGATATCCTGGTCTACCTCGGCCGGGAGCGCGTCCAGCGGGCGTTCGTCGCCCAGCCCAATGAACACCCGCAACCGCGGCCTGAACGCCCCACCGCCACGCCTGCGAGCTTCGATTACCTGACGGCGCTGCGCGCCGATTACGACCGCCGCATCGTCCAGCAGGCCAAACATCTGTCGCTCTCGAACTGGACGCCGGATCCCGCCTTCTCCCTTGGCGATTTCCTCCAGCTCTGCGCCGGGATGCTCGGCAAAGATCTGTCCCCTTACGAGCGCGAAGATCTCACGGTTGCCTTTCAGACCGTCGGCCCCTTTTCGGAACCAACCTGCCGCCTCGCCCTTGAACATGCCCTCAAACTACGCGGCCGCGGCCTGCACGTATCGGTCTACTCCCATTATCTGCGCACGTTCCACCTGGCCGCATTGCGCGAGCTTGCGGCCGGAAAACCGGATAACGAAACGCCATAAGGAGAACCCATGATGAATGCCGATCGTCTCATGAACCACTTCAACCTGACCCAACTCCCGTTCGGCCGCGCCGTCAGCGAGGCCGGCCTGCTGCATCACCGCTCTTTCAGCGAAGCCCTGGCGCGTCTTTCGCTGGCGCTGTCGACAAAAACGCCCGCCCTTTTCACCGCCGAGCCCGGCCTCGGCAAGTCTACCCTGCTGGGCAGCCTGGCCGACTCCTTGGACAAGACCGCTAACCACCTGGTCTACACCCCCCTGTGTTCCTGCAACCCGTTTGGCCTCATCGGCCAGCTCGCCGTGCGCTACGGCCTGCGCCCCAAACGCTCCGCCTCCCAGACCGCACAGGCGGTTCTGGATGAACTCGCCCGCTCCGGGCGCAACGAGATTCTCATCCTGGACGAAGCTCACCGCCTGCCCGCCGCTACCCTGGACGAACTCCGGCTCCTGTCCAACCTCGACTTCGACCGCGTGCCTCCTTTCGCTCTGATCCTCGCCGGCCAGAATCCCCTGCGCGATGCCCTGGCTCAGCCCGAACTTGCTTCGCTGCATCAGCGCCTGGCGATTCGAGCTTCCCTGTCCCCTTTATCCGAGCAGGAAACCGCCGACTACATCGACCGCCGCCTGCGCGCCGCCGGAGCCCGTACCACTCTCTTCCGCCCCCAGGCCGCCGCCAGGATCTTCGAGAAGACTCGCGGCGTGCTCCGTCTCATCAACAATCTTGCCCTGGGAGCGCTTCTCGCCACCGCCACCGCGGGCAAGAAACATGTCGACGTCCAGGAAATCGATGATGCCTTCTTCGACCAGGAGAACTCATGAATCCCACGACGAGCTCGCCATCGGACGCCTGCGGCGACCCGCAAACTTTCTGGCCCTCCCTGCTGTCGAAAATCCAAAACAAAATCGGCAGGCATTGCTTCGACACCTGGTTCGTCCCGGTTGCCTTCGCAGGGTGCGATGCCCTAACCCTGCGGCTGAACGTCCCGAACGAAGGCTTCGGCAAAAGTCTGTTGCATGCCTACGGCGATCTCCTGCGGCAGACGGTCGAAGAGGTCCTCGGAGCCCCGCGGGGCCTGCTGATCGCCTCTGCCGCCTGTGAACCACCGGCGACCTCGACCGCCACGCTACCCGTGGTCCAGGCCGCCGCACTCGAGAAAGGTTCAGCCGGCTGCAACTGGCTGATCGAAAAGCTCTGGCTCGCTCAGGCCGTGGGTTTTCTGGGCTCGCCGCCGAAGCATTTTAAAACCTGGTTGGCCATGGAAATGGCGGTTTCGGTCGCTTCCGGAACTCCGTGCCTGGGTTCCTTCCCGGTGCCCACTCCAGGTCCGGTGCTGCTGTATGCCGCCGAGGATTCCGCCTCCGCGGTCCGGCAACGCCTGGAATCCCTGGCCCTGCATCATCGCGTCGATCTCGACCAACTGCCGTTGTGGGTGATCACGGCCGATTCCTTGCGTCTGGATCGTTCCGATGATCGGGAGAAACTTGAGGCCACGGTCGTGCACTATCAACCCCGCCTCCTCATCCTCGATCCTTTGATTCGACTTCACCAGCAAGATGAAAACGCCTCCGGGCCCATGGCCGCCCTGCTCGGCTTCTTTCGATCCCTGCAGCGCAAGGCCAGGCTGGCGATTGCGCTGGTGCACCACAGTCGAAAAAGCCCGGCTCCCGCAGGCGCCGGATACAGTTTGAGAGGATCTTCAGATTTTTATGCCTGGACGGACGCCTTTCTGCATCTGCACCGACGCCAAGGCAAGCTCATGCTTACTGCCGAGCATCGTGCGGCGCCTCCCTTTGGTCCCGCAGCCCTTGAACTCGTCCATCCCGATGGCGGCCACCCTCATCTTGCTCTTTCCGACCATCCTGCCATCGCGGAGGATTCATCACCTGATCCGGGTTCGCTTGCGGTTCGTATCCTTGAGCTGCTCATGAGAGCGTCATGTCCGCTTACCACCGCGAATCTTCGCTCCAGTCTGAGAGTCCGCAACCAGCGACTGGTCGAATCTCTCCAACACTTGGCCACACATAAACAAATCCGACGAACCGAAAAGGGGTATGTACTCCTTCAAGGTGAGTGATTCTTTGCGGTCGAATGGCTCCCGTCGTTCCGTTCCCGTGTTCCCATACGTCGGCACAAACGCGGGAACGCCATTGGGAACGACCGTCTCCAGCAGTCCGGATCGAGCCCGTCGGTCAAAGCGCGTCATATCGATACTGAAATTGTACGTGGGCGATTCACTGCAGATCTTCGGGGGCGGCTACACACGGAGATAGAACTTGTGGGCAGAGGTGACCACCACGAAGCAGTGAGTCTTCTCAAACATCAAGCGCGCAACCGCGAACCCGTCCTTCGCGACGCTCTTTTCGGTGATGCCTTTGATGTCCAGGATAATGATGTCCGGAGGACATGCCAGCAGATCCTCAAGTTTTCCAGCGTCAAGCACATAAAGTCGCTCAATGCGAGTGAATCCTGCCTCCTTGGCGATCGCGATCATCTGCTCGTTGAAGTAGCTCGCTACGTCATCGACGATGCATATCCTGAGGGCCCCTAAACCCATCAGTTTCTTTCCAAGCCTGACAACCAACTTGTCTCTCATCTACGCTTGCCCTCCCTCTACGAGAAGATCAGCATTTACCAAGGTGAACTCCTGTAGAGCCGTCCCGTTGCTCCGCATTGTCTGGCGGTGAGTGATTTGAAGGGGCTCGCCCGGTCTCTCAACGAGGCGGTTGTAATGATCCACGAGGATTGTCGCCCAGTGCAGGCCGTAGCCGAATCCCGGTCCGTCACTCCTGGCCTTTGTACCTCTCGCGAACACGTCCATGCTCTGAGGGAGTGGCTCAGACACATTGCGGAATGAAATGTCGCCGATGTATCGCGACTTCTGATTTGCGCGTACGGTTAAGGTGGTTCCTGGCAGTGAGTACTTCCACGCGTTGTCGATCAGAAGCGCCAACAAGTATTCATAGATGTCGAGAGCGTGTGGCAGCAGAGCAGACTCTGGAAAGTCGAGCGTGAGTTTGAGTCCTGTAGATCGGTGCGCGGATTTGACCATAGAATAGATACCGAAATATTTCTTTGTCAGCTCGGCAAGTGCCCTACGTCCTACTTGGACTGCACCAGTGTCATCTGGGTGGAATTCGTAGACGCCTGCGAGCATCTGAATGAAGTGGTCGATAATAATCGTCGCTCCGAGAATGCGGCTTGCCGGATTGTTAACGTCCAAGCGTCGCGTCGATAACGTCGGATCCATCATATTCGCTTGTTCGACGATGAGCTGGAGGATGTGGTGGAGTTCGTGCCGAAGATTTGTACTTACATTCCTGAAAGGGACAGCGGACTCGGTTCGGAGAAGAGCAGAACCGGTGTTGTAGTAGGCCACTTCATGGTCGCACACGTGAAGTTCGCCGGGCGTCGAGTCTTTACACTCCTGCTTGGCGCAGCGGAGGCATATTAGAGGTAAGTTCATCAGTGGCACTCCAAGCAAGCGAAGGCAGATTCCAATTGACACCCTGGGGCAACGGGGAAGAATGGACAGGCGGATGGAAGGAACGAGCGCGGTTTTTCATCGTGAGCTACCCGTGAGGCGGTCCTGGTTTCTGATAGGGCATTTCTCTGTCGCCTTCCGGGCAGGCGCCTGATTCTCCATCGTTAGCGCCCATGCCTGCAATTAATCATGCTACACCTGGATCCCCCCCTCGGGCAGCAGGAATTTATTACCAACACAGGAGTTTTCGAACACCTCTAATGCGAGGCAACCAATTGTGTTCCCTTCCCATAGCCACTTCCGTTGGCCTGCCGGTTACTTCGAAGTTACCCAGCAATAAATTCAACAATCTGTTGTATTGTTGAATATCAAGCTTAACTCGTTTATTTCCTTGACAGCTATCCGCTTACATTCTACAATATATCCAGATTTACACGATAACGTTGAATTATGGAGACCGAAAATGAGCCACCTCTTCATGTCCGAAGACAAGATCAAAACCCTCATGACCCTGGCGCATAAGGAGCCCCGCGACTACGCCCTGATCCGGCTGATGGCATCGACCGGATTCCGGGTGAGCGACCTCGTTCGGCTGCGCCGGGATCAGCTCACCGACAGCGACGGCGAGATCGTCCGGGTGCTGCGCGTTAAGATGGAGAAGACCGAGATGTGGGTCGAGCGGGCCCTGCGGGACGATGCCCGCGAGGCGCTCAAATCCTACTTGGCGACCCGGAACGACAACTACCCCTGGCTGTTCATCTCTCAGTCCCGGAGAACCAAGTTCCACACGCCGGGGCCCCTGTCCCGGTCGGCGGCACACCTGATCATCAAAAAGTACCTGCGGATGATGTATCCCGAGAGCGTGATTCAGGGGACCGCCACGCACGTCCTGCGCCGGTCCATCGCCAAGCTCATTAACCGCAAAACCGGCAGGATCGAGACCGCGCAGGAGTGGCTCGGACACACGAGCACCACGCACACGCGCCGGTACATCGACGCCGAGGATTACCGCGAGAAGGCGAATGGCGTGGTCGCCGGGCTGGACATCTAGCCGGACACCGATCGAGGCTCCTGGAGGCGATGGAGCAAAGCGCGGTGCATTCTGGCCGGGCTCATTGCCCGAAGCGGATCAAGGCGCAGGTAGGGTTAAGAACAGAGCGCCTCCGAGGGTTATCGGGCCGGAGATCGCCGCCATCCGTCGGCGGTCCGGCTTGCGCGATGCCATCCGGTGCCGGTCGGCCCCTCTGGGCAGGGAGGCTGAATCAGACCGCGCCGCTTGACGGGAAAGCCGGGCATACAAATCGCGGTGGGAACCCCCATGTGCAGCGTTGGATTCGAGGCGGGGGGAACAGCGAGCCCGGCCACTTCGCCAGGGGGGTGGCGGTGGATGCGAGGCTTGGCGGGGGTGGGGGTGCGAATATGGGACCCAACCCACATTTGTACGAGGCCAATTGTTTTGGGCTGTATTCCGCGCCTCGGTGTTCTCCTGCGTTGTCGCAACGGGCCACGGCAGCAATGTGCTCTCTCACATGCACGAGGAGCCTCGGGACACCTCCTGCATCTGGCTATGTATCCGCAGGTGGTTGTCCTTTGGTCTTCACCCCACCCTTTGCCACTTGCTCTCCTTTGTTGGTAATCTTCCACCTGAGCAGGTTTTCTCCGGAGATGAAACCTTCCGAAATCATGGGCTTCCGCGCCCGTCTCACCATAATCTTCCATCGAGGTACGCCGTGGGCGTTGGCGGCGTAATCGCCCTCTTTAAGGCTTGCGTCAATCGTCCCGTCAAGTTTGGCTTCAATTTCCTTCCTTGTTGCATCCCCGCCGAGGGCGACCAACGCCTGCAAGATCGGACGGTAGAACTCCCAGAGTGGCGTTTCCCTTTCCTTGATGCGCTCCGGCGGGCGTCCTGATGACCGCAGACCCTTCCATCGACCGTACAGCGCCTTTACTTCGTTGTTGAATTCCGAAATGGCTTTGGCTACTTCGATCAATGAGTCGCCACGGGCCAGACGCTTCGCGGCAGACTGATTCGCTTCCTTGATGGCCAGTTTGACTTCTCGACCGAGCGACCGAATTGCCGTCGTTACCTCATGGCTCCTGGGTAAGTTTGCCATCGCTAAATCCTCTGTCATGTACTCCGGTTCACAATCATAGTCTGCAAATTCAATGGCTCGGCAAGCACTCTTACTCCCGTCTGTGTCTTGCCAGTCTTAAAAACATCCGTCCAGAAGTCGCGGTTCTGCTTCGCTCCGAAGACCGTATTGCTCAGGTTCTTGTCGATCCAGCATGGCAACGCGCCAAGGTTGTTGAGGAAGGTCCTGATGCGTTGCCAAAGGTCTTCGGGCAGAGCATACTGGAGCAGCCGTTCTTTATCGATCATTCGACCGGTGTAAGCGTTATAGTTCTCGATCACTAACCGCACCCAGGTCAGCACGTTTGCCAGGATTTCCTCTCTGGCGATTCGCCATGCTCGAAGATGATTCTCGGGAATTTGGTCGCCCTTTTGCAGCCGGTTTTCCAACTTCCTGCCACCGATCTCCGGGTCCCATTTGCCGACGAAGAATATCTCGGCGAATAGACTCATGAGGCGAACGATCTGATCTCTTTCCAGCAGCCGAGCGTTCTCACCCCGCTCCATTCCATTGTCAAGTGGCGCATCGAGTGCCTTCATATAGATGAATTCGCTGAAGAATGTCCGCTCAATTGTAGAATATGCCAATGGCCGGTCTGCCGTTTTTCCTGCCCACTCGATGAACTCCATCAAACCGTTGTCTTTGTTGTGAGTGATGGAATCACGAACAGCGTCAATAATGTATCGTAGCATCTCTCGATGTTCGCCACGAAAAAATGCAACCAGATCCTTTTCGCTGAATGAGTAATTGTTCTCGGGAAGTCCTTTCATATCCTTATACTGGCGAACTCGCTCCATAAACAGACTACTTCCCAAATGCCGCATCACGGCTACGTCAAAAGCAACCTGTCGCAGCGCCGAACCTGCGTTTGTATTGGCAACAAGCAGCACATTTGTATCAGGTTCCACAAACACGCGCACGGGGAGTTCCTTCATGCCCAGCATGATCTGAGCCGCCGCCTTGTGCTGGCCGTCAAATATCTTGATATGCCCACTCCCATCCGATTCTGGAGACCACCAAGCCAAAGCGACATGAAGTTGCGGCCTTTTTTGCAGGAATTCTTCAATCAATCCCCGGATGTTGGCACCGATACTACGCGGATTTATCCGATCATCATGATGGAGGTATTCCAACGGCAGAACCGCGAAAAAATATTCCATGCCGCTGAGCTGATCTTTGTAAAGCGGCACCCGTCGGATATCATTCTTGTCAACCGCTGTAAGGGTGAACTCTACCGCATCGGGGTATCGTTTCAACTTCAGGTTGGCCTTGGCCCCATTATATCTTCCTAGCACATCACCAAGGTTCGCCCCTCGCTTGCCCTCTCCTATTGCCGTTCTCTGGAGCTTCTCAAATTCCGCAATGCGACGAGCCACGCGCAGGTCTGACGCCCCCTTCTGTCGGTTACAGGTTGCGTGTGTAAGAGCAAAGTTATTCTCTTCGTCTGGCCCGTTATCAGCTCTGGGAATGATGTGGTCAATGTCGAGTTGACCTCCGTGCAGCACTAGGTCAATCGTTTCGTCGCAAATGAAGCAATGGCCCGTCTGTCGGTCGAGCAGCCTGATTTCCAGCGCTTTGCGGTCCTCCTCACCAAGCGATGCCAGATATGGTGAATGAGCGGTCATGTCTTTCTATCTCCTACGATATCCTATCCCTTACTGTGATATCCTCGCTGATGCAACCGGGCGGCGATATTGCCGCAGGGCATACTCTCCCGGTCCTGCACGGTCAGTGAGTTACGATCGATCCTCTGCGGATGTAGCTCGTTACCAACGCCTTGAACAGATTCCCATGGTTCGGAACCTTCAAATGCACAAGCTCATGGACGATGATTTTCTTCCGAAAATCGGCTGGCTGGCTGAGCAGGTCATCGCTCAGGGTTACCCGGCCCGCCGTAGAACAGCTTCCCCATTTCCGTTTCATCAGCCGGATACGGATTTCCTTGGGCTCCACCTTGATCCGTTTCGCCCAGGCCAGGACTTCAGAGCGTAGCAAATCCTTGGGGATCGACTCCTCCAGCGGCGTCCAGGCGAGTGGTTCCCTTTCGTTCACAGTGACGCCCTCCGCAACATCTTCATGACGCCCTGCGCCAGATCGACCACGGCCTCCACGCCGGATTCGATCAGCGCTTTGTAAAGGGACCTGCGGACTTCCTGTTCCTGATGGCTACTGGTCTGCCAATGTGGGAATTCCTGGAACGCCGCAGCGGCGCTCTGTGCGACGGTCTGAGCCCCCGACACGCCTTCACGCTTCAGAAACCAGTAAACGGCGAAAGCCTCCGGTTGCAACTCCGTTTCATCGCGCCTCTTCTCTGCCTCCTTCAGCTCCTTCACCAACCGTTCGAGTTCTTGCAGGGTTTCCTGGGTGGTCTTCTGCCGTTCCTCGAAGGCG
>VGYL01000162.1 GCA_016872975.1 Planctomycetota bacterium | reverse complement strand
CGAAACCGCCAGAACCGATAGTCCGGCACCGCGGCGAGAAACAGGATCGCCACGGCAATCGGGAAGAACATGATCTGGCGCAGGCCGGGAAAGTCGTAGAAATGCCGCAGGTCGAACTCGTGCCCCAGACTGGCGCCGGCGGAGAACACCATCACCGCCCCGGTCGCCATCAGGAACAGGACCACCATGGCGATCGTATCGGCCAGCCGGCTCCGCCTATCGTTCATAAGATCATCAGCAGCAAGCATTTGCCACAATATCATCCATGGGCAGGGTCCGGAAACATCACACTGCAGGGTTTTTTCGGCATACCGACAGACCCGACTGCACAAATTCCCCCGGCGGGCCGTGGCCCGGCGCGTCTCCCCTCCGCCAGGCACAGTCAACAGGGCAATTGCATGTGGGCTCTTCACACGTGGCATGGGCTTCCAGCCCGTGTTTCATCAGCAGGATGCCGATGCCACGAGGCCCCATGGGCAGGATGCCCGTGCCACAAGCGCCTGCAACGCCCACGTACGATTGCCCTGGCGCGGTCAAGTCCGGTATTGACAAGCATGACGGTCGAGACGATAATCGATTCCTTCACGGATCGCATCCTGGAGCTATCGAGCGCCCGACCCGAGTTCAACGCCGACTGTACTCCAGTCCTAGCGACCGAGCGGTGGCTCCGATGAGCCAGGCAAAGGGGCTAGGCTGGTGTTTTGGCCCAGAGGGCCGGATTTGCGCTTGACACCGAGGGCCGCGAAAGATATGAAAGAGCGTTTGCATCGGCAGCGAGAGGATGGCGGTGTGGGTTGTTGCAGAAAGATTGGAGTAGTTGACGATGTTACCAGCAAGAAGAACGAGTAAGAGCCGCTCACGAACCCGGCGGTCGCACGAGGCGATCAAGCCGGTGAATTATACGCTGTGTCCGAAGTGCAGCCAGGCCAAGTTGCCTCACGCGGCGTGCCGCAACTGCGGCTACGTCAACCCGAGCTTGACCCTGAAACTCGGGAAGAAGGAGGAAACCGCATAAACATGCGTATCGCAGTGGATGCCATGGGAGGCGATCACGCACCGGATGAAATCATCGCCGGCGCGTTGGAGGTGTTGCCCCAGCTTGAGAAGGACGACCAGGTCCTGCTCGTGGGGCCGCAGGAGTTGTTGGAGAAGAAACTGGCCGCCCTGAGCTATGATCCGGAGCGGCTGAGCATCGTCGATGCGCCGGACGTGATCGGGATGAATGAAAAGCCGATCGACAGCCTGCGCAAGAAGCCGCGCAGCTCGATCGGCGTGCTGGCCAAGCTGGCCAAGCTGGAGCAGGCCGACGTCGTGATCTCGGCGGGCAACACGGGCGCGTGCGTGGCGGCGTTCCAGATGCGGATGCGCAACCTGCCGGGCGTGAACCGGCCGGGGATTGCCGCGGTGTTCCCGGTCACCGATGGGCCCGTCACCATCTGCGACGTGGGCGCGAACATCGCCTGCAAGCCGATCCACCTCTATCAGTACGGCCTGATGTCGAGCATCTATTCCCAGCACTTTTTGGGAATCCCGAACCCGCGGATCGGGCTGATGAGCATCGGCGAAGAGGAGGCCAAGGGCAACGAGATCGTCAAGAAGACCCGCGACCTGCTGCGCAACGACCCGCGGCTGAATTTCGTCGGGAACATCGAGGGCCGGGACATCTTTCGGGGGGTCTGCGATGTGGTCGTCTGCGAGGGCTTCGTCGGAAACGTGATCCTCAAGCTGACCGAGGGGGCGGTCGATGGGCTGTTTCGGGCGATCAAGCAGGAGCTGATGCAGGAGAAGCCGGAGCTGGCGCTGATGTTCAAGGAGACCATCATGCGCGTCTACCGCCGACACGACTACAACGAGTACGGCGGCGCTCCCCTGCTGGGGGTCGACGGCACGGCGTTGATCTGCCACGGGGCCAGCAAGGCCCGCACGATCCGCAATGCCATCCTCACGGCCCGCAAGTGCCACGCGCAGAAAATCAACGACAAAATCACGGAGTGTCTCTCGGAGGCTCGCGTAAGGACGACGGATGGAGACAAGGACTGAGGATCGCTCCCCCGCGAACCGCGCCGTCATTACCGGATGCGGTTCGTTCGTTCCCCCAAAGGTATTGACCAACGACGACCTGGCCCGGCTGGTGGACACGTCGGACGAGTGGATCACTTCGCGGACGGGAATCAAGGTCCGGCACATCACGACCGCCGAGGAATCGACTGCGTACCTGGCCACGCAGGCGGCGCAACGGGCGATGGACTACGCCGGGGTCGGCGCCGAGGAGATCAATCTGATCACCGTCGCCACCATCACGCCGGAAATGGTCTTTCCGTCCACCGCCTGCTTCGTACAACAGGCGCTGGGAGCCAAGAAGGCCTGGGCCTTCGACGTGGGAGCCGCGTGCAGCGGCTTCGTCTACTCGCTGCACCTCGTGCACCAGCTCATCGAGACCCGGCAAATCGACAAGGCCCTGGTCATTGGGGCTGAGACTCTCACCAAAATCACCAATTGGAAGGACCGGACCAGTTGTATCCTGTTCGGCGACGGCGCCGGCGCCGTGGTTGTGGAGCGCCGGCAGAACACCGGACGCGGCCTGATGTATAGCACGGCCGGCGCCGACGGCGCGTTCTGGGAGTCGTTGAACTGCCGGGCCTATGGATCGCGGCATCCGTCCAGCCAGCCGTTGGACGACCCGGACAAGGTCTTCATGCAGATCAAGGGCCGGGAGGTCTACCAGCAGGCGGTACGCCGGATCGTCGATGCGGTCACCGACTGCCTGGAGCACTGCCGGCTGACGCTGGACGATGTCGCCATGGTGATCTCCCACCAGATGAACGCCCGGATCATCGAATCGGCCGCCAAACGGCTGAATCTGCCCGACGAGAAGGTCTTCATCAATATCCAGAACTACGGCAACACGTCGGCGGCCTCGGTGCCGATCGCCTTCGACGAGTGCGTCCGGCAGGGCAGAATCAAGAAAGGCGATATTGTGATCTTCGTGGCCTTCGGCGCCGGCGTCACCTGGGGCGCCAACGTCATCGAGTTCTAGAACCCGTGCAACAGGATGGAGCGTCATCCGCCTCCTGCGGGTGTGGATGGAAACAAACAAACAACCAGGGATGCGAACGATGAAAGCCGCCTTTCTATTTCCGGGACAAGGGGCCCAGACCGTCGGCATGGGAGCGGACCTGGTCCGGGAATTCCCCGTGGCCGCCGAGTTGTTCGGGAGAGCCAACGCCGTCGTTGGATTCGACTTGCGCCAGGTCTGCTTCGAGGGCCCGGCGGACCGGCTCAACAGCACGACGATGTCGCAACCGGCGATTTTCGTCACTTCCGCCGCCTTGCTGGAGGTGCTGCGGACGGATCCGGCGACGGCGGGCCTCCAGCCCGACGTGACGGCGGGGCTGAGCATGGGAGAGTACACCGCTCTCTACGCGGCCGGAGTCATAAACTTCGAGGATGGTCTGCGGCTGGTCCAGAAACGCGGTGAAGCCATGCAAGCGGCCGCCGAGGCCGCCCCGGGCTCTATGGTCAGCCTCATCGGTTTGGAGCCCGACAAGGTCCGGCAACTGTGCGACGAGGCTGCGGAAGGGGAACTGCTGGAGCCGGTCAATTTCAACTGTCCCGGCCAGATCGTCGTCAGCGGTGCGGTGGGTGCCTGCGAGCGGGCCGAGCGACTGGCGGAGAAGTACGGCGCGGTCAAGGCCGTCCGCCTGGAGGTGGCCGGGGCCTTTCATACGCCTTTGATGTCCCGTGCCGCCGAGGCGCTGCAGGGGGCGTTACGGCAATCCCGGATTTCGCCGCCGGGCACCGTCAAGACCGTGGTCAATATCACGGCGGAGTACTACACCAGCGCCGAGGGCATCATCGACGGCCTGACCCGCCAGCTCACCAGCCCGATTCTCTGGCAGAAATGCATGGAGCGGCTGCTGGCCGACGGCGTCGAGCAGTTCTACGAAATCGGGCCGGGGCGGGTCCTCACCGGACTGATGAAACGCATCAACAGGAAGACCAGAGTAACCAACGTCAGCGACCTCGGTTCCGTCAAGGCGTGGCTCAACGGAGAGTAGGCGGTCCACGTACCCCCTGTGGGTGTGATGCGTGGGAAGCACTTTGGAGATAAACAATGACAGAGAAACGACTTGCAGTGGTAACCGGCGCCGCCCGCGGGATCGGTCGAGCGATCGTGCTGGAGTTGCTCCGACAGGGCCGGATGGTCGCGGGCCTCGACATTATCGAGGACCAGCTCCAAGACCTGGAACAGGCGGTCAAGGCTGCCGGCTTCGACGTCAAGACACGCTGCCTGGATATCACGCAAACGGACAAGCTGACGGAGGCGCTGGAGTCTCTGGCCTCGGACCACGGCGGGATCGGGATTCTCGTCAACAACGCCGGAATCACCCGCGACAAGCTGATGATTCAGATGGATGACGAGGATTTCGACAAGGTCATCAGCGTGAACCTGCGCGCCGCCTTTGTCGCCACGCGGGTGGCCGCCCGCTCGATGATCCGCAACAAGTTCGGGCGGATCGTCAACATCAGCTCGGTCGCGGGCGTGATGGGTCAGGCCGGCTCCACCAACTACGCCGCCAGCAAGGCCGGGCTGATCGGGATGACCAAATCGATCGCCCGCGAGATCGGCAAGAAGGGGGTCACCGCCAACTGCATTGCCCCCGGATTCATTCAGACCGGCATGACGGCGGTCCTATCGGACCTGGTCAAGAACGCCGCCCTGGAGGTCATCCCGGTCAAACGGTTCGGCACGGTCGAAGACGTGGCCAAGGCGGTGGCGTTCCTGGCCGGTGACGAGGCCGGGTACATCACCGGCCAGGTCCTGTGCGTGGACGGCGGGATGGCCATGTGAAAAAACCAAAAAAAGATTGTACAAGCACCCCCCAGCCGGTAAGATACCGGCCGTAATCGGGAGGGTGATACTGGCTTTATATCCAGGAAACCGCAAGTGGAGCCCAACAAGAGAATTCCGAGTCTGTTAAGGAGGATACACCAGTGAGTATCGATGAGATAGATGTCCAGGCGATTGAGAACAAGGTAATCGAGATCATCAGCGAGCAAATGGGGGTGGACAAATCCGAGATTACCCGGGATACGTCCTTCATCAACGACCTGAATGCCGATTCTCTGGATACCGTTGAGCTCGTAATGGAGTTCGAGGACGAATTCGACATGAGCATCCCGGATGAGGAGGCCGAAAAGATCCAGACGGTCGGCGCCGCCATCGACTATATCATCAACATCGCCCAAACGAAGAAGAAGGAAAGCGCGTAGGCCCAATGGATAGACGCCGAGTGGTTATAACCGGCTTGGGGTGCATTACCGCGCTATCCGAGTCTGTGGACGAGTTGTTTGTTGCGCTGTGCGAGGGCCGGAGCGGGGTTTCCACCATCGAATCGTTCGACGCCAGCCAGTTTCCGGTCCATTTCGGCGGCGAGATCAAGAACTTCGACGTGACCCGGTACATCGACAAGCGCGAGGCCAAGCGGATGGACCGGTTCAGCGAGTTCGCCGTCGCCGGGGCCATTCAAGCGGTCAAGGACAGCGGTCTCGATTTGGCCCGGGAAGACCCCTATCGCATGGGCGTCATCGTCGGCACGGGAATCGGCGGGATCAAGGAGATCGAGGACCAGCACGTCCGCCTGCTGGAGCGGGGCCCCAGCAAGGTGTCACCCTTTTGCGTCCCCCGGCTGATGTCCAACGCCGCCTGTGGCAATATCGCCATCCAGTTCGGGCTGCGGGGGCCGAGCTTCTGCGTATCCAGTGCCTGTGCCTCGGGCAATCATACCATCGGAGAGGCCTTCTGGAACGTCGCCAGCGGGCGCAGCGACGTCGTAATCACCGGCGGGTCCGAGGCCGCTCTGACCCCCATCGGTCTGGGCTCGTTCTGTGCCGCCCGGTCGCTCAGCACGCGCAACGACAATCCCCAGGCGGCCTCCCGGCCGTTCGACCGGGACCGGGACGGATTCGTCCTGGCGGAAGGCGCCGCGATTCTGGTGATCGAGGACTATGAGCACGCCCGCGCCCGCGGCGCCCGGATTTACGCCGAGCTGCTCGGGTACGGCGCCACCGACGACGGCTATCACATCACCGCCCCCCTGCCGGACGGCGCGGGTGCCGCCATGGCGATGAAGATCGCTCTGGCCGACGCCAGACTCAATCCGCAGAACGTGGACTATATCAACGCCCACGGGACCAGCACGGAGCTGAACGACATTGCCGAGAGCACGGCGATCAAGACCGTCTTCGGCGAACATGCCTATCGGGTTCCCATCAGCTCGACCAAGGGCTGCCTGGGACACATGCTCGGCGCGACCGCGGCCGTCGAGCTGATCGCGGCCGTCAAGGCCATCAGGGGCTCGCTCATTCCGCCTACCATCAATCTGGAGAACCAGGATGAGCGGTGCGATCTGAAGATGGACTACGTTCCGTTGCGGGCCCGCGAGGCGAACGTTGACGTGGCCCTGAGCAACTCCTTCGGTTTCGGCGGTCACAACGCCTGCCTGGTCGTGGGAAAAGTATAGTCACGGGCTCAGCCGCATTGCCTCGGCGAACACGTCCGCAAAACCCTTCTCGTGGGCGATCTCGACGTACTGGATCTTCCGCGCCAATCCGGCGGCTCTCTCCCGGCCCTGCTCGCTGACGAGCAGGATCTCGGCCCCGGTGGCGGCGGCGTTGCCGACGGACTGGATGCGATCCGGAGGCACGTCGGGCAGCAGGCCGATGCGGACGGCACTGCTCGGCCGGATATAGTTGCCGAAGGCCCCCGCCAGCAGAATCCGGTCGATGTCCGGATCTGCCATGCCAAGCTTGGTCATGAGGATGCGGATTCCGGCCCGGATCGCCGCCTTGGCAAGCTGCACCTCCCGGATATCTCTTTGGGTCAGGATGACCTCGGGCCGGGCCGTACGCTCATTCCAGGCCAGGCAGACGGCCGGCTGCCCCTCATATTCCAGGATGCGGGAGGCGATGGCTTGGGGTAGCTGCCCGCCCCGCTCGTCCGCAAAGCGCCCCGTGGCATCCACGATACCAAGGTTCAGCAGTACGGCGACCGCGTCAATCAACCCGCTGCCGCAAATGGTGCGCGGCGGGCCCCCGCCGATAACGTCTACGGCGATGTCATCACCGTTGGAGACCACGGCTTCGATGGCGCCGTGGGCCGCGCGGCTGCCGTGCCGGATGCGGGCCCCCTCCAGCGCGGGCCCGGCCGCACAACTGGCGGCGTAGAGTCTCTCCCGGGTCCCCAGGACAATCTCGCCGTTGGTCCCGATGTCCACGACGAGGACCCGATCCTCCAGGCAGTCCAGATCCACGGCCAGGGCAACCGCGGTGGTGTCCGCGCCCACGAAGCCGGCGATGTTCTCGGCACAGTGGACGTTGCCCGCGGGGTTCATGGCAAGAGACAATCGACCGGGGGGGACATCGTGGGCTTCGACCGACCAGGCCTGGTACGGGGCCTGGCCGAGCTGTTCGACCGGGAACCGCAGGAGAATATGGTTCATGGTGGTGTTGCCGACGATGGACGCCTCGTAGATACTGGAGGCACTCACGCCGGCCTGCCGGCAAAGCCGCCCGGTCAGCGTATTGATGCAGCCGATGATGGTGTCGTGCAACTCGACCCGATGTTCCGGGGATTCGGCGTACTGGATGCGGCTGACCACGTCGTCGCCGAAGCGGGTCTGCGGGTTCAGCATGGCCTGCGTGGCCAGGCAGCGGCCGGTGGTCAGGTCGAGCAGCTTGCTGACGACGGTGGTCGTCCCGACATCGACCGCGACCCCGAGGATCGCCTCTGAACCGGCCACCGCGGTGTATCGGCGGTAGATCGTCGGGCGGATCTGGGCGCCGGCCGCGATCCCCCGGTCGAGAATCTTGTGCTCGTAGAAGCGCGACTCCGGGGGAACGACCACCGCCAGATCGTCCTGCACTTGGTACTGACAAGCAAGGATTTGCTGTCCGGAGGGATGGAGCCGCAAGGCGCACTTGCCACAGGTGCCCTTGCCGCCGCAGGGGGTCGTCAGAATGATGCCGGCTTGGCGGGTCGCTTCCAGGAGGGTCGCGCCCTGATGGATCGAGATTTCCTCCTCATCCGGCAGGAAGAGTACGCGGAAATGCTTCATCGATATCTTGACGCACAGAGTCTCATGCCGGCATCGAGTCGCGGCACCGGACGGGCCGTCCGGTGCGCCACGGACTCTTAGCCGCTGATCTTATGCCGGATCTTCCAGCGTGTACGTCGTTTCTTGCTGCCAATCTTCCTTCTACGTCTCGGTTTGGCCATGTGTACTCCAACAAAAGGTTAAAATCTTTGCTACGGCAACGTCCAGACCCGTATAATGGAGTTTAGCACAGGCGGAATGCTTCTGTAAAGGACAAAATATGATCCAGTGCGAACAGTGCGAGCTCTGTGAGAAGGGGCCGGACGGCCGCAAGATGTTCCGATGCGACCCGTTCTCGAACATCAAGGAGGCCGAGTGCCTCGCCAAATGGCAGCTCCTGCGGCTCGACATGCTCCTGGGCAGCTACCAAAGCATGCTGCGCTGGTACAGCAAGCTTGGCCCGCTGCAAGACAAGATCTTCAAGTACGTCCAGCGGGAGATCAACGAGATGGAGGATACGGAGGGCTGGAAATTCGACCAGGAGGCTGAGGAGGAGGAAGGCGGGGAGGAGTCCTGGCCGGTCTGATCATCCCTATCCACCTGCCCGCGGCGGGGAGGCTCGTGCCGCCCCCGGGCCGTTTCCCGGGCACGACCGCCGGGCGTTCCCGGCCGGTTTCGTAGGGTCTCTGGTCCCGCCCGGACAATGGACCAACGATTCCGGTACAGAACACCCGGCGGAGGGTCCGATGATATGGGAGTGGGGGTCGCCACCGCCGGAAATAGTCCGATCGGCGGCGCTCGTGTGTAATTTCCTGCAATAAGCCCTTTCGGGCAAACGTCTTGTTGTTACGAACGCAGCTAATGGGTAGAAGCGTCGAGTTAGCCCGAATCATCGATGGCTGTAAGTCGGGGGACGCTGACTGCTTTGCGCAGGTGGTTGACATGTACGCCGGACGCTGCTACGGTTATTTTTATCGGCTCACGGGTGACCGGGACCTCAGCGATGAGCTTCTGAGCGAGCTGTTCATCCGGCTCGTCGAGAAGATCAAGTCGTACAAGGGCGGCGCCTTCGAGAGTTGGCTCTTCAAAATCGCCTCGAACATCTTCCACGACTATCTGCGGGGCAAGCAGCGGCGCAAGAAGCTGTTGGATGCCCGGCGGGTCCAGTTGGAACTGGAGCCGGATTTGAACGAGATCCGGTTCTCGGATGAGGGTGAAGACCGGCTCGACAAGCTGCAGGTTCACCTGAGCCGTTTGGATGCCGATACCCGCGAGTTGATCCTGCTGCGGTTTTATTCGGAACTGAGTTTCAAAGAGATTGCCGAGCTCCGGTCGGAACCCCTCGGTACGGCGTTGTCCAAGCTGCACCGGGGCCTGAAGAAACTGAGAGAGCTCATGGAGGGGTAAGGGGTCGATGCCATGAGAGAGCGCGAACACGAGAATCTGGTCGGGTTGTTCCAGCGATTCCTGGAGGAGCCGGCGGCTCGGGCGGCCCACGAGGACATTGAGGCAGGCGAACGGTGGCTGGCTGCCTGTCCGGCCCCCCTGCCCGATGCGCGGGTCGTGGCTGCCATCAAGGCTCAGACCGCCGCACTGGCTCGGCGCCGGCACAGAACCGCGCAATGGGGCCGTGCGGCCGTGGCGACGGCGGCCGCCATCGTGCTGGCGTGGGTCGGACTGTTCGGGCCGCGCTCGGCCGATCGGCCTGGTATTTCCTACGCCGCCATTCTCCCGGCGGCGATCTGGGAAAGCGACGATCTGGCCGCCGATGACCTTGACATCGTGTATTTCACGGCCGAGATCCGGCACCTCGAAGCCACGCTGCGGGCGGTGGATGCGGGGGAAATCGGGCTCGGCGGCGGACTGCGGGACGAACTGGAGAACGAGCTGATGGCGATCGAGGCCGAGTTTTGGAAAGGATAGCGACAATGCGGGTATGTCGTATGACCGCGTTTCTGGCGTCCGTCACACTGGTCGGCGGCCTGACGGTCCACCTGGGGGCCGCTCAACCCAAACAAGCTGCCCCACCCAAACAGACCACTCAATCCAAACAAGCCGCTCCGCCCAAAACTGACATCTGGAAGGACGAGGCCAAGGAGACCCAACCCCCCTGGTGGCAGCGGGACTTGAGCAATGAGACGATCGACAGGATCATGGCCGGCCTGCAGAAGCGCGATCCGGCCCGCGCCAAGCAATTGGCCGAGCTGCGCAAGAAGGATTTCGAGCGATTCAAGCTGGAGTTGCGCGAGCAGGGTCGGCCGGAGCTGGAGCAGATCGCGGTCGAGCGATACGAGGGCCGCCGCCAGGAGCAGACCGCCCGATTCGTCGAATGGCTGAAGGTCGACTATCCCACGGAAGAGCAGGCCCTGGCCAAGCTCAAGGACGGCGACCCCCAGCTTTACGCCCGGAACCTCGAGCGTCTGTCCAATCAGTACGGCTACCTCTATGAGGCCGATCGAACCAACCCGG
>VGYL01000161.1 GCA_016872975.1 Planctomycetota bacterium | reverse complement strand
AGGACATAATCGCCCTTCCGGACGGGATCGGGGTCGCGAATGATGGGCCGCTGGGTGCGGCCGATGTCGCCCGAGAACAGCACGTCCCGCCTCTGGCCGTTCCCTTGCACGTTCACGTTGATGAACGAGGAGCCGAGGACGTGGCCGGCGTCGCTGAACGTGGCGTGCACGCCGGGGGCGATCTGCACCTCCTGGCCGTACGGGACCGGCGCGAACAGCGGCGCGCAGGCCTCGGCGTCCACCACCGTGTAGAGCGGCTGATCCCCGTAGGGGCCTTCGCGGCCTTCCTTCTTGTGGCGCTTGCGCTTGTAGGCCGCGTCTTCTTCCTGGATCTTGCCGGCGTCCAGCAGGATGATCCGCGCGATCTCCGCGGTCGCCGCGGTACAGTAGATCCGTCCGCGGAAGCCCTCCTTGACCAGCTTGGGCAGCAGGCCGCTGTGGTCCAGGTGCGCGTGCGTCAGCAGCACGGCGTCGATGCCGGCCGGCGGCACGTCGAACGGCTCCCAGTTGCGCGCGACAAACTGACGCTCCTGATAGAGACCGCAATCGACCAGAATCCGGGTGCCCTCCGCCTCCAACAAGTGCCGGGAGCCGGTCACGTTGCGCGCGGCCCCCAAAAATCGCAGTCTTGCCTGCATGCCGTGCTCCTGCCTGTCGCGTTATCGGTACGAAAATAGCATTCTACGAGCGTCCGCTCCTCGGGTCAAGAGTTTGCCCGCCATGACAGAGGGCGCCCAAGTATGTCATTGCGAGGAGCTTCAGCGACGAAGCAATCATGTCATTGCGAGGAGCGCAGCGACGAAGCAACCTCCTCCCTATCGTCTCAGGACTTGCGAAATGTCGTACCAGTTCAAACTCGCCCGGATCGGGGCAACACCTCGACAATGTGCAGCGGGTGGCCGCATCCAGCGTCCCTTGTGCTGGTAGTGTGCCCGCCAGGGCATGTCTTGAAGAGAAGGCCTTGCGGCGTCACTACAAACAGCTTGGACGCTGAGGCCCGTGCCATGCCTACGCCTCGCAGGCATATCTGCACAAAGCCGTAGACATGGCACCCAAACCACCAATTTCCTGGGAGTTGCCAAGCCCCTGCGCGTCTGGGTGGCATCGTCAAGCGGAGTCCTCGGAGCTTGGCGATGGCGGATTGCCCGTGCGCCGGACCATCGCCAAGGCCTATCGGCCTTGACGATGCCACCCATCTCACTCCTGCCGGGTCTCCAGCCCTTGAGGGGATCGTCGCAGAAAACGCGGCCGGGCCCCAAGGCTCTGCCGCTGGTTGCTTTTTGCAGCTTGCCCGCCTCGATGGCCGCCCGCAGATGGAACGGGCGAAAGTACACCGGCTCCGTCAGGATCACCATCTCCACGTTTTCGGCGGCGTTGAGACAATTGGTGGTGTCGTACGTACCCCGTCCGCCGCAGCCGATTAGGCCGAGCCGGATCTTGTCCGAGCCGCCCGCGTCGTCCAGCAGCCGAAAAAGCAGAATGTCCCCTTTTCCCGGGCCCGGATGCGTATCGCTCTTGACTTGGGCAACGGCTGCCAACTACGATGGGGTCTGAACTGATGGTATGGGATTCTTACGCTTTTATCAGAAGGCAACTCGTGGCAAAGCATGGCGGCATGAAGAATCCTGCCGGGGCTGTCCCCCGGCAGGTCAAGAGCAGCAAAGGCAAAGGAAAGGGAGCGGCCTTCCTTGCTTTTGCCTTTCTCCTTTTGCCTTTTTCCTTTCTCTGGAGCGGTTGTGCGCCGCGGCCGCAGGCCGTCCGACTCCGCTTGTACGCGGGCGCGGGGCTGCGGGATGCGGTCGAGGCGTTGACCGCCGCCTTTGCAGAGGAAACCGGGATCGCGGTGGACGCGGATTATGCTGGCAGCGGCGTGTTGATCTCGCGGGCCAAGGGCGATCCGCAGGCCGATCTCTTCCTGCCGGGCGATGTCTGGTATGTCGATCGTCTGGAAGAAGTCACGGGCAACATCGCCGAACGGGCACAGGTCTCCTATTTCGTGCCGACGATCATCGTGGCCAAGGGCAACCCCAAAAAGGTGGCATCCCTCCAGGACTTCGCCCGCCCCGACCTGAAGGTGGCGCTGGGCAATCCCCAGGCCTGCCAGATCGGGCGGCTGTGCGTGGACATCTTTGCCCAGGCGGGCCTCGACAGCACCGCCCTGAACGCCAAGGAGTCGTTCACGGTGAACGAGCTGGGGCTCTGGGTCCAGATGAAGGATGTGGACGCGGCCGTCGTGTGGGATGCCGTGGCCCAGGGCATCCGGGACGAGGTGGATCTCATCGAGATCCCCGAGGCGGTGAACCAGATTTCGACGGTGGTGTGCGCCCGGCTCAAGAGCGCCCCGCGCCCGAACGAGGCGCAGCGCTTCCTGGAGTTTCTGGTCAGTCCCGCCGGCCGGCGGATTCTGAATGAGAACGGCTATCGAACGGAGCGACCCTACCGATGAGCGAAACCTGGCAAGAGGCTTCTTCCGGCGCGCGGCCGGCCGCCGGGCCGAGGACCGAATCCCGTGTGGCGCGGGCCCCGGAAGCACCGCTGCGCATCGTGGGCCGGCGTCTCAACGGCCTTTCTGTGCTCTGTGGCGGCATGCTGGTGTTCTGTCTGCTGGTGGTGGTCGGGCTGGTAACGGCTGACCTCTTCTATCTGGCGAGCCGGGATCTGCCGCCAGCCGACATCTGGAGGCTTTTCACCGGCCGGGCTGTGATGCGGGCGATGAAGCTGAGCCTCCTCACCTCGTTGGGCACCCTGGCGCTGGTCGTCGTCACGGCGATTCCGGCGGGCTACGCGCTGAGCCGCTTCCGCTTTCCGGGTCGCGCGCTGGCCAATGCGCTCGTGGATGTTCCCATCTTCCTGCCGCCGGTGGTCGTGGGGGTATCGCTGCTGGCGTTCTTCGGCTTCGGTCTGGGCAGCAGTGTCAAGCAGGCGCTGGCCGGCCTGGGGATCTCCCTGGTTTCGTGGATCGGCATCATCATGTGTCAGTACGTGATGACGATGTCCTACGGCATCCGCTCCATCAAGGCGGCGTTCGATGCCGCGCCCCGAGACCTGGAGCAGGTGGCCTGTACCCTGGGCTGCTCGCCGTGGCAGGCCTTCTGGCGCGTCTCGCTGCCCCTGGCCAGGCCGGGCGTGATCGCGGGCTGTATCCTGGTCTGGGCCCGTGGGATCGGCGTGTTCGGGCCGCTGATGGTCTTTGTCGGCACGGGACCCCGCGTGCAGGTGATGCCGACGATGATGTGGCTGGAGCTGAGCGTGGGCAATATCGGGGTCTCGCTGGCGATTGCCGTGATCATGCTGGCGCTGGCGGGCACGGGCCTGACCGTGGTGCATTTTCTCTTGGGCGACAGGAGTCTCTTTTGAACGCGCTGGAAGTCATCGACCTGACTCTGCGGGCCGGTTCGTTCACCGTGCAGGATATCTCGCTCACGGTGGCCGAGGGCGAGTACTTCGTTCTGATGGGCATGACCGGCTGCGGCAAGAGCCTGCTGCTCAAGGCCGTCTGCGGTTTGGCGCAGATTGCGCGGGGACGAGTCCGGCTTCGCGGCCGCGATATCACGGGCTTGGAGGCCCGCTTCCGGAACATCGGCTACGTGCCGCAGGATGGCGGCCTGTTTCCGCACCTGGACGTGCTGCGCAACATTACTTTCCCGCTGACCGTCGCCGGCATGAAGCCCGTCGCGGCCCGGTCGGCCGTGGAGGGAATTGTGGCCAGCCTCGGGCTGGAAGAACTGTTGGTCCGCTCGGTCGCCTACCTGAGCGGGGGCGAGCGGCAGAAGGTCGCTCTGGCGCGGGCGCTGGCGCGGAAGCCGGAACTGCTGGTGCTCGATGAGCCGGTTTGTGCGC
This sequence comes from Planctomycetota bacterium, assembly GCA_016872975.1. Classification (GTDB taxonomy): domain Bacteria; phylum Planctomycetota; class Phycisphaerae; order Sedimentisphaerales; family Anaerobacaceae; genus PLanc-01. The sequence goes on along the minus strand of VGYL01000161.1, from coordinate 6,799 downwards.
TCGACGAGCCGACCCGGCGTGACACCTGCCGCGAGTTGCGGCGCGTACAAGAAGAGTTTGCGGTCGCCACGGTGCACGTCTGTCACAGCCGGGACGAAGCGGCCCTGGTATCCGACCGTGTGGGCGTCATGTGCGAAGGCCGACTGCTGGACACCGGCACGCTCCAGGAGTTGGCGACCGGATCGAATCATGAGGCAGTGCAGAGACTCTTGAACTGGAATTGAAAAGGAGAAGCCATGCAGACAGGTAAAAAGGAAGAAGGGAAAAGGCAAAAGGAAGAAAGCACGGAGCAGGTGGAAGGCAGAAAGAAAGAGGGAAGAGCCCGTCTCTTGGCGCTCTTACCTTTTTCCCTTCTCCTTTTCACTTTTTCCTTGCTTCTGTCCGGTTGTACGAAGAAGGACGCGGCCGGTCCGCTGCTGTGCCACGTGGGCGGCACGATGCGCCCGGTCCTGGAGAAACTGGCGGGACTCTACGAACAGGAGACCGGCCAGAAGATCGAGATCAACTCCTCTGATTCCGGGGAATTGCTCGCTCATATCGAGCTGCAGAAGGAAGGCGATCTCTACGTGTGCCACGATCCGTTCCTCGACGTCATCATGAAACGCGGCCTGGCCGTGGACGGCTGGACGCTGGCGGAGATCAGCCCGGTCATCCTGGTGCAGAAGGGCAATCCCAAGAACATCCGGAGCTTGCCGGATCTGGCCCGTCCCGACGTGCAATTGGCCTTGACCGACCCCAACGCCTCGACCCTCGGACGCATGCTGCCCACCATCTTCGCCAAGGCCGGGATGGATCTGAATGCGCTGATGCAGCAGAAGAACATCATCATCCATCGCAGCGGTTCCTACGTGGCCAATCTCCTGCAGATGAAGAGCGCCGACGCCGCCCTGGTCTGGGGGGCCGTGGCTCACCTGCGGGCCAAAGATCTGGACAGCGTTCCCATCGTCCCCGAGCATCTGCCGGTGCCCGATGTCGATGCGGTCACCAGCGCGACCGGCAAGACCTACACGCTCACGCCGGTCCGCGTGACGATCTGCTCGCTGCGCTGCAGCGACCAGCCCAGGCAGGCGCGGGCCTTCATGCAGTTCGTGGTCTCGGACCGGGCCCGGGCCATCCTGGAGGAGTACGGCTTCGGCGTCTCCGAGCGACTGCGCCGCCAGGAGTACCTCAACGGCAGGCCCTTGACCCCGCCGCGAGTGCGCCAGTGAGCCCAGATCTCGTGCGGCTCACTCGGCGAGAACGGCCGCGCCGCTGAGAATGGGCGGGGGCTTCAACTCCTGTGGCGGATAGCCGGTCCGACCGCACGCTCGTGATCATTGGGCGGCCTTTCGTAGGGACGGGTCCTGCGATTGTCCGGACGGCCTTTGCCGCCCCGCGATCGCGGGGGCCACAGAGCCGCCTATACCCGCCGGACATCGACGCAGCGGGGCTGGACGTTGGATCTCACCAGGACCAACTTTGGAGGAATCTATGAGAAATGCAGACTCTCTGGTCTGCTCGTTGACACGTCGGGACTTCCTGAGAACCTCGGCCGTTGCGGCGGCGCCTGGCGCGTTGCCGGCAACGGCGACGCGAAATCCGGCGGCGGTGCCGATGCTGCACGTGACGGACCTCTTCCGCCCGCACAACGATCCCGACGATCACTGGGATCTGGCGTGCGTGTACGCCCTGGCGCACGCGGCGCTCTTCGATTTGCCCTGCCCGATCTACTGGATGCCGTGCTTCGAGGAGCGGCCGGGCCAGGACACTTGGCAGGTGATGGAGTTCGGCACGTTCTACCGCTTCCTGCAAAGCGATATTCTGCCGCATCTGTTGCCGCACCTGAAGAACTTCTTCGCTTGGATGTACCAGCACGGGCGCAGCGCCAAGAGCGACCCGCCGGCGGGCTGCGACTGGTTGCGCTATCTGCTCGGCCCGAACGATGAGGCGTTGCTGGCCCGCCAAGGTGCACTCCCTCGTAATATGTGGTGCACCGGCGGATTCCTCCACGCCACCGGTCAGACCGTCACGCGCGAGGGACGCATCGTCCCTCTCACCGGCAGCGGGCAGGACGCGGTCTTCGCATTCGAGCCCATCCGGGTGCAGTGCTCGGACGGCGGGGTGACGCAATGGACCCCGAACCCACGCGCGCAAGACCGGTTCCTCTTCCGGGTCCGCGATCAGGAGAACTATGCCTCTGCGATGACTATCGCCATGAAGTCGCTGCTACAGTCGATCCCTTGAAAGGCTGCGTGCCTCACGCTGCCGTGCCTCCCTGGCCGTCCACGTAGCCGGCCGCGAGTACGGCATTTCGCAAGTCCTGAGACTACAGGGAGGAGGTTGCTTTGTCGCTGCGCTCCTCGCAATGACATGATTGCTTCGTCGCTGAAGCTCCTCGCAATGACATACTTGGGCGCCCGGTGTCATTGCGAGCGAGGCTCGCCGAGCGCGGCAATCTACCACCCATAGTCGCGGTGCTTGTGAAACGCGGTACTATGTACAGCTACGTGCTGTCGTCTGCCAGGGCGGCCGCCTGCCCGCAACCAGGCGGGACAATGGGATTGGGTATTGGTGTTGGGTGACAGTCCCGTGATCCGTGAACGGTGATCCGTCCCCCTGATCCGGTTCACGGGCCACGGGCCACTTCCTCCGGGTCACGAGCTACGGCCAGCGCCGCAGGTGCGCCTGTTCTGCTTTCCAATACTCGCCCATCTGGCCGCGCTGGTCGAACGATGCTTCCAGGCAGCGCCGGCGGTACAGAAAAGGGTGGGCGAGGCTCGTGCGTTTGAGAGCCTCCAGGCCCTCGAAGCGGTCCAGGTACCCGCGGTCCACGACGTAGTAGTAAGACAGCATCCACTGCAGCTCCGCATCCAGGGAATCGTCCCGGGCCCGCGCCTCGGCGAGGCGGAGGACCTCCTGGACGGTTTCCGGGTCAAGGTCCTTGAGGCCCGTGATCAAGTGTCCGATCGAGCGCTGGGCCCAAACGAAATACAGGGCGCGCTTCAACGCCTCCAGGTCGCCCGTGCGCGCGAGGGCCGCATAGTGCCCGAAAATGTCGCGCCAAGCGGCATAGACCCCGGCCTGCTCGTACAGAACCTCCCGGTCTCCGACGAGCCCGCGCTGTGTTTTGAGCCACTTCTCCTCCAAGGTGGCAAGCTGCTGAACATTCATGCTTGACCATCCTCCAACCGCCGTATTTGTCGCACGATAATCCTAAAGTATGGACGATCCGTGAAAATGGGTAAGATCAGGAAAATCCTTGTTTTGCACTCAGTGAACGACTTAGCTTCGTGCGTCACTTGCGTCGAGGCATAGGACGGGATATGACATTGTCTTTGCCTGCGCTCCACCTGGAGTGGCGGGTTGGTATGAGGTCCAGCGTAAGGGTAGACGATGGGAGACCACACATGACCCGAAGCAGTGTTACGTGTGAAGTGGGAAGTTCAAGCGGTAAGAGGAGTCTTGAGTTTGAAGTTTCAAGTGTTAAGCAGGAGAGACTGCCGGTCGGAACTTCAAACTTCACACTTTACACTTTAAACTTCCCACTTCAAACTTGTCTTCTGGCGGCGATCGTGGTAGGTGCGGTGGTGTGTTTGGTATTGACAGGCTGTAAGAGACAGCCGGGCGGACCGACCGAGACCCGGTCGCGTCCAGCGGCAAGCCGATCGAGCTTTCCTACAGCATCTTCTTCCCGCCGACGCATATTCAGGCCCAGACGGCCGAGGCGTGGGCCCAGGAGATCGAGAAACGGACCAACGGGCGCGTGAAGATCACGCTTTACGCCGGTGGCACGCTGACGCCCCGCAGTGCTATGAGGGGGTGGTCAACGGCATCTCGGACATCGGGATGAGCTGCTTCGCGTACACGCCGGGACGGTTCCCGCTGCTGGAGGGGCTGGATCTGCCCCTGGGATACCCGAACGGGGTCGTGGCGACGCGGATCGCGACGGAATTGACCCGGAAGTACCAGCCGGCGGAAGTGGCCAATACCCATATTCTGTACGTGCATGCCCATGGGCCGGGACTGCTGGCCTCCAAGAAGGCCGTCAGGAGCCTGGAAGAGCTCAAGGGGATGAAGGTGCGCGGCACGGGCCTGTCGCTCAAGATCGTCGAGGCGCTGGGTGGAGCGCCGGTGGGGATGTCGCAGCCGGAGACGTATGAGGCGCTGCAAAAAGGCGTGGTGGATGCGACCTTGTGCCCCATCGAGACGCTGAAAGGCTGGAAGCAGGGCGAGGTCATCAGCTCGATTACGGACGCCACGGCGGTCGGGTATACGACGGCCATGTTCGTCGCGATGAACAACAAGAAGTGGGAGGGCCTGCCGCCGGAGATTCAGAAGGTCTTCGCCGAGGTCAGCCAGGAGTGGGTGGCCCGGCACGGCACGGCGTGGGACCAGGCCGATGCCGACGGGCGCGAGTTCGTCAAGGGCTTGGGACGCGCGACGATCGCGCTGTCGCCCCAGGAGCAGCAGCGGTGGAAGCTGGCGGTGCAGCCGGTCCTGAACGCCTACGTGGCGGCGGCCAAAGAGAAGGGACTGCCGGGCGAGGAGTTCCTCAAGGACGCCCAGGAGCTGATCGCAAAGTATTCCCGGCCGGCCGGGCAGTAAGGGACGCCGGGTTTCATGCAGATCGCAGCCGGGCAACAGATTTCCGGAGGCTATGCGGCCTTTCTGCGCCGAGCGGTCGCGGCTCTGGCGGTCGTGGCGGGCGTAGCCGTGGCCCTCATGATCGTCGTGACGTGCGTGGACGTGATCGGCCGGCGCATGGGACGGCCGCTCAAGGGCGCCTACGATCTCATCGAGTTGTTAGGGGCCATCGCGATCACCGGGGCGCTGCCCTACACGACGGTCAACAAGGGCCACGTGGCCATCGAGTTTCTCCTGCAGAAGCTCTCGGGCCGCGGGCGGACCCTCTTGATCGTGCTGGCGGAGGGGCTCTCTCTGTTTCTGTTTGCCTTCCTGACCTGGCGGTTCTTCCAGTATGGCGGAGAGCTCCGCGCCAGCGGGCAGGTGACGCTCACCTTGCGCTGGCCGGTCTTCTGGCTGCCCTAGTGGATGGCCTTGTGCGTGGCGGTCCTGGTCCTGTTGCACGTCAACCGGCGCATGGCGCTGCTCGTCACGGGCGCGGTCCTGCTGGGCGTCCTCTGGGCGGCAATTCCGCATGCGGGCCTGGGGGACCTGTTGGCCCGCCTCTCCGGGAGCCTCTCGGCCCTGACGCGGGAACAGAAGGGCATCATCGGCTGCGTGGCATTGGTGTTGCTGCTGTTCAGCAGCGCGCCGGTGGCGATTGCCATGGCGGTCGTCGCGATCCTGCTGATCCTCCTGCCCGACCTCGCCCTGCTCCTGCCCCGCTGGATCCACCCGTAGGCCGGTTCGTAGTGACGCCGTCAGGCGTTTCTCCGGGAGTTTCAGGTTCCACGCGCGAAGTGGGAAGCGGCGCGAAGACCGCTCTCCGACTTCAAGTCTCAGCCCGTGCGTGGGCGCCCGCGAGGTCTCCGGGTGGCAGCGGCAAGCGAAGCTTGGCGATGGTCTTATCATCTCGTTTCCTGTTGGGAAGGGTAGGACGTACTCCGGAAGGCGAAGCCCGCTGCGGTTGTCCTCTTCAAAGAGTTTCACAAGAGGCGGTTCAGGGGGGTGGCGAGGTGGTTCTTTGACAAGTCGGGGGCTTTGCCTCGCGTGGACGCGTCGGTTCCGGTCGGGAGTAAGATCTCCGGGAGGCCCTTACGTGCCCGGAAGGAGAAGAGACCGGGCACAAGCGGTCGAGGCCGGAAGCAGGAAAGCGAAGCTGGCAACGGAAGCAAGGAGAAAGTAAAAAGGAAGAAGGCAAGAAGTCGAGGCCGAAGCAGGAACGCGAGGCTGGCAACGGGGGCTGGAATGGTCCGTCCACCTTTGTCGCCAAGGAGACCTGAAGAAGGCTATGCCTTCGCGGGGTCGCTAAGACTCCGCTCGCAGAGCCTCCGACCATCGGCCGTCTTCAAAAGGGTTCGGCCGATGAACCGCAGGCAGTTAGTCTGCGGATGGGCCGAAAGAGGCTCCGCCTCTTGGAGGTTGTCAGAAAGCTGAGCATTGTACGGGAGAGGGGACGTTATGCCACTTCCCTGAACCGGCCTTGTGCGTACCATAGTGACCCGACAGTGAAGTGTAAGGAAGCGTTGCTTCGTGCGAAGCAGCTTGTGCAGGGAGGCGACTATGGGCAGGGAAGGCAACGCAGAGCGTGTGGTGGGTGAGGAACGGCAGGGGGTGCCGGTGGGACTCGGATCGGGTGCTTTGGGTGGACCGGAGGGCGATGGGTTGCGGTTGCAGCCATATGGAGTGGGTGTTGATTGTCATTCGAAGTCCAGGGCCCCCAGCGAGCGACCCTTTGTCTCTATTTCTTTGCATTCTAGATCAGGCGACGCTTCGCGTCGCCTGGTTACCCAATTCTGAACCAAGCCGAATCTTGCGTTGGGGACCCCAAGCCCAAGCCACGGCCAAACGACTTCTAACACACCTTCGGAGACCCGGTTGGAAGCAGAAGGGGGCTGCGGTCCTTGTCCGCAGCCCCTGGAGGGAATCGTCGCTGACGATTCGAGTTCAACGAAATCTGAACGGTGTTTCGGCCTATTTCAGCCCGCCGCGGATCTCGCCGGCGGGGAATTGCAGCGTGTGCACGTTCACGTACGCCCGGTCCTCGCGGATCGCGGTCAGCAGATCGGCGAGCGTCTTGCCGGCCAGCGGCCCGACGAGATGTGCGGCTGTGAAGACACCTTCGCTCAGCACGCCGGTGAATTCTCCGAGAATGGTCGCGGCCGGCGGCGCCGCCGGATACAACCAGACTGCCGGC
>VGYL01000160.1 GCA_016872975.1 Planctomycetota bacterium | reverse complement strand
ACGCGGTGAGATCCGGCTGGGCCCCTTCCGGCGGGTCGATGGAATAGTGCAGGAAGGCCAGCCCGGTCCCCCGCTTGGCCAACTCCCGGATCTTGGCCAGCCGGCGGGGCTCCTTGAGCGGGTGGCTATCCCGGCCGTCCGCGAAGAAGACGATCGCATCGGCGTCGTCCAGGACCGCCGGGTTCGCGGGCCAGGCGTCGTCGTGAATCTCGATGTGCAGCGGCTCGATGTTCGGCGCCCGCAGCAGGCAGTCCTTCACGAGCCGGGCGTACTCGTCCCAATCGTGCGTGCCTTCGCCATGGCTGGGCGCGGCCGCCAGGAAGGCGACCTTCCTGGCCTTCGTTCCGGGAACGGGCGCCAGCCCCCCTGCCCACGCGCAGCCGCGACGGAACAGCTCCGCCGCCCCGGGGTTGTTGAAGGCGCCGACATCGTGGCCGAGCGGACTGTGGAACACGCGGCCCTTGCCGTAGCTCAGGGTGAAGGCCATCGCGTAGTTCTTGCCATCCACCTTGGACGTCGATTCCGCCAGAACCTGGATCGGCAGATCCCCGGCCAGGCAGGTGTACAATTCATCGGTGATGGTGAAAGGCTGCAACCCGCGCGTGATCGGGTGGTCCACGTCGGTCATCCGGACCTCGAAGGCGCCATAGGGGTCATGCCCCCGGAGCTTGGGGTTCCAGATCCGCCCGACGATCTTCTCGAACTCGGGCCAGCCCTGAAAAGCCCCGCAGGCGAAGTGAACCGCCACGACACCGCCGCCCTCGCGCACGAAACGCGCCAGGTTCTGCCGGGCCGGCTCTCCCGGGTCCGGCGTCTCCCAGTTCATGAAGTGCAATACGGCCACCTGGTAGTCCCGCAGTTTCTCCGAAGCGAGAAACTCCGGCTTGTCCACCACGTCAACCGCCAGACGCGGGTCCTTCCGCAACTGGTCCGCCAGGGCCGGGGCGGTCTCTTTCCACTTGTGCCCCGGATAGTCGATGCCCGTGACAATGACCACTTTGCAGGTCTCGGTCTCGGCCTCCACCTTCCGGCCACACGAGCCGACCCCAGGGCCAGTCCGCACACCACCGCGAACCACGACAAACGAGCATACTGCCTGTGCTCCATGTGTTCTCCTTCGCGCCACTGATTACGGCTTGCATCGCACACCGGCTGCGCAACGACGGCCGACATGGGGATTTCTATTGGGTTTCCCGCGATTTGTCAATCCGCCGCTTCATCGGGGAGATCCCGAATCGCCGGCCGGTTTGCGGTCCGCGCCGGGCGGGTCGTGGCGGTGGTGCACGTAGTGCTCGATCAGCCGCTTCACCTGGTTGTCTTTCGGCGTCTCTTCCTCGTTCAGGGTCTGGGTGGCGTCGTCCAGAGTTTCCGGTTGCGTCCCCTGCAGTTGGCGCAGCAGCGCCAACGCCTCGCGCCGGATCTGGGGAACGTGTAGGTCCATCATCAGGCCCGCACCTTTGTCACGCCCGTAGATGTGTTCAAGTGACTGGCGCTTGGCGAACGTCTGCAGGAAGATCTTCTCCAGCAGGAGGATCTCCTGGGTCGTGAGCAGCTTGTGCTCCACCCTTCGTTGCAGTTGGTCTGCGCGGGGGACGCCGAGCAGGTGAAGCAGGTGCTCCCACGTCCGGCACGGCAGCATCCGGATCTTCGTGACCTCGCGCAGGGTCTTTCGCTCGTGACGGAGGAAGATCGCGAACATCCGCTGTGCCTCGGCCCTCAAGTGGACCTGCTGCTGGCGCCGCACCAGCTCGAACTGCCAGGCGTGGGCACGGCCCCGCAACTTGCCCGTCTGTACGAAGGCCAGAAAGCTCCGGGCCTCGCGCGCCGCGGCCCCCTGAATCGCCGGCAGTGTTTCTTCATTGACGGCGCGAGGGACCTGGGGCTCTTCTTCGCCGGCCGGCGCGACCGTCTCCGGCACCACGGCCACCGCCGGTTTCGCAGCTACCATCGGCTTTCCCTGCCTGAGAGTCCTCATGAACACCAGGAACCCCTGCGCGAGGTCCTGGTGCCGGCCGCGTTTGGCCGCCCGGCCCAGCAGTTTTGTCCAGGCCTGATACCGCTTATCATCGGCGAAGTACTCGCGGATATCGACCGCCAGGCCGGAAGCGACGCCGGCCTCCGCGCTTTGCTCGGTCAGGGTCTTGATGCCCTTGAGGACGGAGAACATGTAGTCCCGGTACCGCTGAGCGTTGCCTTCGGTGAAGCGACGCAGCTTCTTGAGCGTCACGCGGATATTGTCCAGCATCAGGTCATTGACGGTCAGCACGTACGGCGGGACCTGCTCGGCACTGTTGAATTCCGCCACTTCGGCCAGGCCCGCCAACAGGCCTTCTTCCACCACCGTCTCTTCCTTGGGAGCATTTTCCGTGGTCGCCTCGGCCTCGTCCTGAATCCGCTTGAGCAGGTCCTCGACCGGCCGCAGCGACCGCTTGAGCATCCGCTCACTGGCGGAATCGTACATCCGGAAGGGGTTGACGATCCGCAGGGCGGCCAGCAGCAGCAAACCGGCCGCCGTCCACCCAAAAACCGTGCGCCACTGCTGCCACGTCTCGCTGATGCGCTGGATCGGATCGGGACCCCGGCGCTCGATTTCGGCGAAACCCTCGTCGTCCGGCAGGATCCGCCCGGCCGCCGCGACCGCCAGCGTCAGAACGACCAGCCCGACGAAGAGCCAGGTCCGGACCTGCGCCACACGCGGGCCACCGCCTCTGGGCGCCCCCCCTGCGCGAGTCCCCGGGCAGACGCCGGGATCTTTCCCAATTGTTGCTGACACATCCACGCCGCTATTATACCATGTTTGGGACGATCCGAGAAAAACCAGGCGCGGAAATTGCGAAACAGTCCTGTTACGGAAGGGCGACGAAAACGTCCCTTTCTCAGGTGGAACGAATCGTGGCGTGACACAGTCGATTGCATGGGAGGACACGTATGAACAGGTCAAAGCGAGTAGCGGCATTGTTGGCTGGTATATTGGTGGTGTGGGTGGGATTCGGTCCCCAGGCCCCCCGGGCGGGCGAGCGGCAGCCCCCGGAACGGAGCAGCCGGGTCCTGCGGGAAGCGAAGGCTCGGCCGCCGGCCGGATCGGTGGACCTCCGCTGCCAGGCGGAGCAACCGACGACGATTCTGTTCGTGGTAGCGTCGGGGGAATCCGTGAAGAAGGGCGACCTCCTGGTCGAGTTGGACGCTTCGCCCCTCATCGACAGGAGAATCCAGCAGGTCTTCCAGACGCGTAAGACCGAAACGGACATGATCGTCGCCCGGGAGACGCAGCATTGGGAGAAGCAGGCGGCCGCCGGCCGAGTTGAGATCGCCCAGAAAGCCCTACGCCTCGCCCAGGGTCATCTCAAGGCCTATACAGAAGCCGAGCATCCTCAGCAGTTGGCCCTCGCCGAAGGTACGGCGCGGCTCGCCCGAGAAAGAGTCATGATGGCGGAGGAACGCTACGTGCACCTTCGGGCCGGCCTCACAAACGAGAAGGACCAGGATCGGCGCGTTCTCCAGGAAGCCCAGCTTGCCTTGGAGGAAGCGAAGTTGCAGGGCCATGCGGCGGTGGGCACGCTCGCCTCTCTCAAGGATTTCGGCCACGCCAACCGGGTCGCCGAGCTCGAGCTGGGGGTGGCCCAAAGGGAGTTCGACCTGGCCCGGGCGCAGGACGCGCTCGCGGCGGCCACCGCCAGGGGTGGGGCCGTTCTGCAACTGGCCGAGATCAGTCACCAGATGGAGGCAGACCGGGTGGCCAAGATGGATGACCAGGTCGCGAAATGCAAAGTGTACGCACCCCAGGACGGCACCGTCGTCCACCCGAGCGATGCCGGCGAGGCGGCCCTCAGACCGGGAGCCGTCGTCCGTTCGGGGCAAGTTTTGCTTCGCCTGCTTCCGGTGACGCAGCCCGGGTAATCGCGCACGTTGGAAGTCATCGTGGGGTGGGGCTTGCCCCACCGCCGTCCACAGCGCAGGAAGAACCGGTGGGGCAAGCCCCACCCTACAAACTCTGCCCACCATCTCTTCGCGCACACCGGGGTTGGTGTGCACAGCACACCCTACGCCTTGGCACCAGAGGGGGAAAAGGGGACATTCTACTTTTCCTTTCACGAAGGGGAAAAGTAGAATGTCCCCTTTTTCCGGTGGTGGTCTGGGGCAGGCCGGGGCGCCCGCGCAGGAACGGTCCTGCCCCCCCGCGTCTCCTTATCGATGCGGCGACTTGAAATTTCCGGCCGTTTCCCGGAGAATACGTCTGCTGAGCCGGCCGTGCCTGGTGTGCACAGCACACCCTACGGCTGGGGACCGGCAACCGGGAACGGATGGGTATCGGCATGAGCGATGTCACACGCATCTTGAATGCCATCGAACGGGGCGACGCGGGGGCTACGGACGAGCTGTTGCCTCTGGTCTACGAGGAGCTGCGTCTGCTGGCGGCCCAGAAGCTGTCCCACGAGGCTCCCGGCCAGACCCTCCAGGCGACCGCCCTGGTCCATGAAGCCTACCTGAAGCTGGTGGGCTTGGAGAATCAGACCTGGCGGAGCAAGGGTCATTTCTTCGTCGCCGCGGCGGAAGCCATGCGCCGGATTCTGATCGACCAGGCCCGGCATAAGAAGAGCCTCAAGCGTGGGGCCGACCGCCAGCGGGTCCCGTTGGATGAGGCGGTCTGTGCCCCGGAGGCCCAGCGGTTGTCCGATGACCTGGTCGATCTGGATGAGGCCCTGGAGAGGCTGTCCCAGAGAGACAAGGTGAAGGCCGATCTGGTCAAGCTCCGCTACTTCGCCGGCCTGACGGGCGAGCAGGCGGCGGCGGCCCTCGGCATCTCGCACGCGACCGCCGAGCGGTACTGGGACTACGCCGGCTCCTGGCTGCGGCTGGAAATCCAGACCCGCCGCCACGAGAGGGACGGGACCTGCGGGACGGAGGACAGGTTTCGGATGACAGAGGACGGATGACAGAGGACGGATCTCCGGCGGCAGCGGGACGCGATGCTGCGTGCTCTGTCTTCTGTCCTCGGTCCTCGGCCTTCCGTCTTCTCCCCCTCGCCCCTTGGCCGGGCGATCGAAATTTTTGCGGGATTCGCCGTTTCGCTGAGGGAATCGGCGGGTCCGTTTACGCTTCTATCCACAGTGGCACCTTGAGAGTAGACCGATGGAAAGAACGCCCCAAGACGAAGAAGCCCTCTACTACGCGGCGACCAGCCAGCCGCCGGCCGAGCGGTCCGCTTACCTCCAAGCCGCCTGCGGCGCGGACCTGGAGCTTCTGGAGCGGATCGAATCGTTGCTGAAGATGCGCGAAGCCGAGGACAACTTCCTCGTCTGGCCCCCCTTCCTGGAGCCGTTGCCGGTGACTACATCGCTCTCCGAAGGCCCCGGCACGGTCATCGGCCGGTACAAGCTGCTGGAAAAGATCGGCGAAGGCGGTATGGCGGTGGTCTACATGGCCGAACAGGAGCAGCCGATCCGCCGCAAGGTGGCCCTCAAGATCATCAAGCTGGGCATGGACACCCGCCAGGTGATCGCCCGCTTCGAAGCGGAAAGGCAGGCCCTGGCCCTGATGGACCATCCCAGCATCGCCAAGGTCTTCGATGCGGGTTCTACGGAGACCGGAAGGCCCTACTTCGTCATGGAGCTGGTCCGGGGCGTCTCGATCACCGAGTACTGCAATGGGAATAATCTGGGCATCAAAGACCGGCTGCACCTGTTCCTCCAAGTCTGCCAAGCCGTACAGCACGCCCATACCAAGGGCATCATCCATCGTGATATCAAACCGTCCAATGTCATGGTTACCAGCCATGGTGGTGAACCCCTGCCCAAGGTGATCGATTTCGGCATCGCCAAGGCGACCAACCAGAAGCTGACGGAAAAGACGCTCTTTACCCGCTACGCCCACCTCATCGGCACCCCCGCCTACATGAGCCCGGAACAAGCGGAATTGAGCGACGTGGACATCGACACTCGCTCGGATGTCTACTCGCTGGGGGTCCTGCTCTATGAACTCCTGACCGGAACCACGCCTTTCAGCGAAGAGGAACTCCGCAAGGCCGGCTACGTGGAGATGCAGCGAATGATCCGCGAGCAGGAGCCGGTCAAGCCGTCCACCCGGATCAAGACGGCTCTTCGTGGGGCGAGCGTCCCCGCTCGCCACGCACGGGCGAGACGCCCGTGATACTCATGGGCGGGACGCCCATGCTACGGGAGGTCCGCGGCGATCTGGACTGGATCGTCATGAAGTCCCTGGAGAAGGACCGCGCCCGGCGGTATGAGACCGCCAGCGGTCTGGCGGAGGACATCCGCCGGCATCTGGCATCCGAGCCGGTCCTGGCGCGAGGCCCCTCCGCCGTGTATCGCGTGGGGAAGTTCCTCCGCCGGTACCACTCCCAGGTGGTTGGTGCGGCGGCGTTCGTCGTCTTGCTGGCCGGGGTAGCCGTGCTTCTGTCCATCTGGAATCGGGATCGGCTCCAATTGGCAGAAGCGCAGGGCTTGCGAGACCGGGGGATCCTGTTCCAGGCGCGCGAGTTGCACGCCAAGGCGGACCGTGACGCCGCCTTGGAGACCATCAAGGCGATCTTCGCCAGCCCGCACGTCGGACCGGAAGCGCAGCTCCTCCAAGCGACCCTCTTCGTGGACAACCGCCGCTCCAAAGAGGCGATGGCTGTCCTGGGCAATCTGCTTGATGAGAAGCCGGAGATCGCCGGGGCGGCTCACTCCCTCATGGCGCGTATCCTGTGGGAGAGCGTGTCGCCGGATGCCACTGTCGGGGCGACCCCTTGTGGTTGCCCCATCCATAGGGCGGCCACGGGGGGCCGCCCCTACGACCAGATCGATGACCACCGCAAGCAGGCCGAGACCCTCCTGCCGGAGACCGCCGAAGCGTATTTCCTGCGGGCCATGACCGCGATCACAGTCAAAGAGCAGCTTGCCGCGCTGGACCGGGCCTTGCAGCTCGATTCCGGCCACTACGAATCCCGGCGGCTCCGCGCCTATACTTATTACGCGTCCAGGAAGTACGACCGGCTGCGGGATGATGCCTTGGTGATGACGATCCTGCGGCCGCGCGACGGGCTGGGTTACTCGCTCCGTGCGATTGCATGGCGGGAGTTGGGGCGGTATCCCGAGGCGATGGCGGATTATGGGATGGCGATCGCCCTGACGCCGAGGGCTGAGCCGCAGCACGTCGATCTGCATGTCCAGCGGAACGAGGTCTTTCTGCGGCTGGGGGATTACGAACGAGTGATTGCAGAGGCTGAGACATGCCTGGCGCTCTGGCCGGACAAACCCGTCTTTCAGTACCACCGGTTCTGTGGCCTCACCGCCCTGGGCGAATACGACACCGCAACGACTCTGTTCCGCGAGATCATCGCCGCCGGCCACGAGGCCCGGCAGAAGTTCAACGAATGGTGCATGAACTACGTCTTCGACACGCTGGACGCCGGGCGGTCCTGGCACTTGGCGGGCGTGGAACCGGCAGGTGCCGCCTTCCTGCCGATGATCGAGGCACAGGAGACCTATCTCGGCCTGTCTGCCAAGGGGGGCCGGCGCCTGACCACGGATGGCTTCAGTGCCCGCTGGTCGCCGGATGGGACCAAGCTGGCATTCAGCTTGGGCGTCCAGGGCAGAAGCGGTGTGGCAGTCTATGATCCGGCGACAAAGGAGACCGATCTGCTGATCGTGCCCGGCAAGGACCCGCGCTGGTCGCCGGACGGACGCTACCTCGCCTTCATTCGGGACCGGCAGAACTTGCGGTTGGAGGAGTTGCTCACTCCCGCGCCGGGCAGCCAGCGGCCGCCGGAGACAGATGAAGAACTCTGGCTGATGAATGCCGACGGCACAGCACCGCGGCGATTGGCCCAGGGCAGTTGGCCCTCCTGGGGCAGCGACTCTGCAAGGCTTTACTACCTGTCGCGTAAAGATGGCACACTCTCGGAGGTCTCCCTTGCCGATCAGGCAGCCGAGCCCAAACCGATCATGAAGTGGTCGTACGTCCTGCCCTCGGTCTCGCCGGAGAATCGCCACGTGGCGCATTTTGAAGGCGGCGCCCTGAAGATCACGGAACTGGCGTCCCAGAAGGTTGTGGCAGAGTGCAAAGGGCCTGCCATGTCCTGGGGTGTCATCGGCTGGTCCCCTACCGGCAACGAAGTCTGCCTGGGCGGCGGCAATCCCCAGAGAGACAAGACCGGTCTGTGGCTGTACGATCTAAACAAGAAAGAGTTCCGGAGGGTCCTGGATGGCCAGATCACAGCGACCTGCTGGTCTGCTGGCGGCACGGAGTTGACCTTCTGTATGGGCACGCCGTACCTTGAGGTCTGGAGTCTTCCACTCGACTCTGGTGTCCCGACTTCCGCAGCGCTGGGACCGGGCCAGACTCTCGATGAGCACCTCCGCGCGATGCTCGCCTTCTACAACCGCAGGATCGAGGCCGACCCACAGGACGCCTACGCCTATTCCAGTCGGGCGCACTACTACGATTCTATTGGGGATAAGAACAGTGCGCGTGCCGACATGAGGCAGTGGTCAGTTGTCCAGTGCCCAGAGTTGCCGCGCAGTTCAATACTCGCTGGGTTGCCCACCTCTCCGCGTGCCATCGATTTGCCGTTCGATTGTGAGCTCGTCTTTTCTGCAGAAAGACCCGTGAATACGACTCCAATGATGTCTGTTGCCTTAGGGCAGAAGGGAAGGTGTGAAATGAGGTTGTTCCAAATTCCGATGTTTGTGATGTCACTGGGGGGAGTTGGTTTCTTCTCTGGTCTCGCCGCGCCACCCGCATACGCAGGCTTCACGTTTGGGGAGCCGGTGAAATTTGGCCGGGCTATCAACCGGGACGAGAATATTGACTGTTTCTCGGCGGATGGGCTGGAGATGTACATCAGTTCTAATCGACCCGGAGGATTCGGCGATTGGGACCTATGGGTGCTGAAGCGCGCGTCGACAGATGGCGCTTGGGGTCCACCTGAGAATGTCGGGTCGAGCATCAACAGTTCAAAGGAGGACTCCGTGGCGTCAATCTCGACCGATGGGCTCACAATCTACTTCAACTCTGACCGATCTGGCGGATACGGAGGACACGATATCTACATGGCCACACGCCCAACAAAGAACAGCCCTTGGGGCCAGACGGTGAACCTTGGCCCAACCATAAACAGCGCTGCTAACGATGTCTGGCCCTGGATATCGCCGGATGGTCTTGAGCTTTACTTGGGGGCGATTCGTGGTGGCGGATACGGTTCTACCGATATCTATGTGGCAAGACGCGCGACGGTGAACGATACCTGGGGCAAGCCTGTAAACCTCGGCCCTGCTGTGAATAGCCCGTACGGAGAAAACTGGTTCTCACTTTCACCAGATGGGCTACTCCTTCTCTTCTGCGACAATCCTGCCGCCACTCTCCGACCAGGTGGCTATGGCAGTGTGAACACATGGATGAGCAGGCGGGCGACCCTGTCTGATCCTTGGCAAGCCCCTGTCAACCTTGGACCGACCATCAACACGCCTGGAGGGGCAGGCATGGCGCGCATCGCTCCTGATGGAAGTATGTTGTACTTCCGCGCGGTCCATGACGGCACCGCCGACAATTGGCAGGCATCGATCCTCCCCATCGTGGACTTCGACGGTGACGGCAAGGTCGATGCGGCGGACATGGCCCTCCTGGACCTCAATTGGGGGCGGGACCACCACTGGTGCGACATCGGCCCGTTCCCCTGGGGCGATGGGATTGTCGATACGCACGACCTGAGAGTCCTGCAAAAGACCCTCACCGGGTCCGATCCGACGGCGCCGCTGCCGCAGGCCTTGGACGTCCCGCGCGACACGATCCTGAGCTGGGTGTCGGCCCCCTTCGCGCAGAGCTATGACGTCTACTTCGGAACCTTCCTTACGGACGTTGAGAGTGCCGACCGGGCCCATCCACGCGGCGTGCTGGTCAGCCGGAGCCATACCACGACGACCTTCGATCCGGAAGGTCTCCTGGACTACAGCCGGAGCTACTACTGGCGCGTCGATCTCGTGAGCGCCGGAGCGGCTCCCGTCATCTACAAGGGCGCGGTCCTGGACTTCACGACCGAAGCCTTTGCCTATCCGATCAAGAGTATCCGTGCCACCGCTTCAACCGCCGCAGTTGGCTGTGGCCCGGAAAGGACCGTGGATGGTTCGGGGCTCGATAAGAACGACGGCCACTCGATCGACCAGAAGGACATGTGGTGGAGCACGGGCCTGGCGCCAAATTGGATTCAGTACGAGTTCGACCGGGTCTACCACCTGCACGAGCTGTGGGTCTGGAACTTCAACAGCGCGCTCGAACCCTTCATGGGCTTCGGAGCCAGGACGGTCAAGATCGAGTACTCCATCGACGGCACGACTTGGACCCCCTTGAGTGGCGTGCCGGAATTCGCCCAGGCCCCCGGCCAGCCCGGCTACGCAGCCAATACCACCGTCCGCTTCGATGGCGTTGCGGCCAAGTTCGTCAAGCTCACCATCGAGAAGAACTGGGGCGTCACCCCTCAGACCGGCCTGAGCGAGGTGCGGTTCTTCGCCATCCAAAGCGGCGCGGCCGCCCAGCCGTAACGGTACAGGACATAGTACCACAACGCTACGATTTGTCCCTCGGTTTGACATAAGCTACGCTAGAACAGGAGGTTATGAAAATGTCACCCCGTAGCCTTATTGGCGTTAAGGC
>VGYL01000159.1 GCA_016872975.1 Planctomycetota bacterium | reverse complement strand
CCGATGAACGGCTCGGCATCTTGCTAGGTGTTATCGCAGAGTAAGCCGTTCTTGTGCCTCGTACGTAAGTATCTGTGGTATAACAGCTTATCGGCGTAGAGACGTTTCTCGTAGCGTTGTAGTACTAGGTGTCCTATGGGTCCCGCAGGTCCTGTCGGTCCGGGGAAAGGGAGGAAGAACGATGCAACGGCACGGTTCAGCGCGGCTGGGGTTCACATTGATCGAGTTGCTCGTGGTTATCGCCGTCATGAGCATCCTGATGGCGATTCTGGTTCCCGCGTTGCACAAGGTGCGGTTTCACGCGAATGAGACGGCGTGCCTGAGCAATCTGCGGCAGATCAACATCGCCCTGATGGCCTATGCTAACGAGGATGCCCGGACGCGCCTGCCGCTGGAGCCGACGGAGCACAACCCGCATCCCGCCCTGCTGACCCGGCTGGGGGCGTACGGGGATGAAGCCCTGCTGGAGGCGTTCTACTGTCCCCAGGCCCGCCACCTCGAGGCGAACGCCAACGACCCCAACGGTGGCACCCCGACCGGCAGCACGGACTCGCTGATCGACACGCCCGAGAACCGCCGGCTCGGCAATATTATGTACATCTACTGGAGCTTCCGCACCAACAAGCCGGGCGTGAAAGGAGGCACCTGGCGGGATACCTCCCAGTTCCTGCCGCGTCAACTCACGCTCAAGGGCAGCGAAGTACGCTGGGACTGGCTGGGCAAGACCAGCAACACGGAATACCAGACCAATCAGTATTGGGCCTGCACGCTCGCCCGGCCCGGCGAGATCTGGGTCCTCAGCGACTTCTTCCGCAAGGGCGGCATCTTCCCCCACGGCCGCAAAGGGGGGCCGGTCGAAGGCGGCGTCAACGTCAGCTACCTCGACGGACACGTCGGCCGCGTCTACAAACAGCCCAAAGACAGCTACCGCTGAAACGCCCGGAAGCAGAGGGGACGAATAGGACCCGCCCAGCCCGCTTTGTCCATCCCCCTGCTGGACAAAGAGGGCTGGGCCGGCATGATTCTGGCCTCCCTCTTTGAGTGGAAGAGATCATGAGCCTGCTGGGAGATCTGTTGAAGACGGTCAACGACGCGATGCGGCAGGAGAAACAGTGCAGGACGTCGCGGAGACGGTGAGAAGGCAGGAAGATCGCCCCGCCCTATTTTCCCCCGCGGTCGCACGGGCGAAGACGGGCCGTGGGCGTCCGGAGCCACCGCCTGCCCCGGTCGATCCCTCGGGGAAGATAGGGCGGGGTCACCTTCTTCTGCCACCCGCCGGCCCGTGCTGATCACCGGCGGCGCCGGCTTCATCGGGTCGAATCTGGCGGAGCGCCTTCTTAGCGCGGGCCGGCCTGTGATGATTCTGGACAATCTGCCTCGCGCGGGGGCCGAGCACAATGTGCGCTACCTGTGCGACACGTACGGGGACCTCCTGGAGGTCCACATCGGCGACGTGCGCAACCCGGATCTGGTGGCAGAGCTGGCGGCCCACTGCGAGAGCATCTTTCACTTCGCCGGCCAGGTGGCGGTGACGACCAGCCTGGCGGATCCAACGAGTGACTTCGAGTCGAATTTGCAGGGGACGCTGAACGTGCTGGAGGCGGCCCGCATGCAGGAGCCGCCGCCGTCGCTGGTGTTCACCTCGACCAACAAGGTCTACGGCGAGCTGAGCGATCTCGAGTTGATTCCGCACGGTCAGCGCCGTGTGCCGCGGGACCACGAGATCCGGGTCCGCGGCATCGGCGAAGCGCGGCCCCTGGATTTCCACAGTCCCTACGGCTGCTCCAAGGGGGCGGCGGATCAGTACGTCCTGGACTACGCGCGGATGTACGGCGTGCCGGGCGTGGTGTTTCGCATGAGCTGCATCTACGGCCGGCGGCAACTGGGAACGGAAGATCAGGGCTGGGTGGCCCATTTCGCCCTCCAGATGCTGCGCGACGGGGTGCTGACTCTCTACGGCGACGGCCGGCAGGTCCGCGACATTCTGTACATCGACGATTTGCTCGATGCCCTGTTGGCGGCCGTGGGGAATGCCCGGACCCTCGCGGGCCGGGCCTTCAACATCGGCGGGGGCCCGGCCAACTCCGTCAGCCTGCTGGAAGTGATCGGCCAGTTGGCGGAGTTGTCCGGGGTCGAGCCGCAGATCCACTACGGCCCCCGGCGCAAAGGCGACCAGCCTTACTACGTTTCCGACATCCGCCGCTTCGTGCGGCCACCGGCTGGAGACCGCAGGTTTCCGCGCGGCGGGGCGTCCCACGGCTCTATCACTGGCTTCTCGAAAACGTGCAACCGGGTGTGCTGCAACCCCAGGAGTGAATGGCGTTGCGCGATCTGGAGGAACGTCCGGAAGGATTCCTGAAAGGATGGATCAGCTATGACTGAAATCGCCTGGCAACCGCTGACCGGACCGGCCGTCCGCGCGGCCGCATCCACGCCGCGACTGGGCTTTGCCGGTGTCGGCTGGATCGGACGAAACCGTCTGCAATCGCTCGCGGAAAGCGCCGCGGTGGACATCGTCGCGGTGACGGACCCGGATGAGAGCTGCGTTCGCGCCTGTCACGAGATCGCCCCCGCGGCCCGGGCGCTCGAGAGCTTCGAGGACCTGCTGGCCCAGGACCTGGATGCCCTCGTGATCGCCACACCCAGCGCCCTGCACGCGCAGCAGTGTCTCGCGGCGTTCCAGCGGGGCCTGGCGGTGTTCTGCCAGAAGCCGCTGGGTCGCAATGCCGCGGAGGTGCGGAGCGTGGTCGAGGCGGCCCGGCGGGCCGACCGGCTGCTCGGGGTGGACCTGTCCTATCGCTGGACGCGGGCGGCGTCCCTGGCGCGAAACGCCGTGCGCGCGGACCGCATCGGCCGGGTCTTCCATGCGGAGCTGATTTTCCATAATGCCTATGGGCCCGGCAAGCCCTGGTTCTACGACCGCCGGCTGGCCGGCGGCGGCTGTGTCATCGATCTGGGCGTTCACCTCGTCGATCTGGCCCTCTGGACCCTGGGGTTTCCGCAGATCGTCGAGACCCGCAGCCGGCTCTACAACAAAGGGGTGCTCCTGAAGTGCAACAGCGCCGTCGTCGAGGATTTCGCGACGGCCCAGTTGCTGACCGACGATCATGCCGGCATCGCCCTGCAGTGCTCGTGGAATCTCCACGCCGGCTGCGAGGCGGTGATCGCGGCCCGCTTCTACGGCGCGCGGCGCCGTGCTCATCGAGAATGTCAACGGCTCGTTCTACGACTTCCGCGCGTCCCACTGCAAGGGCACGAAATCCGTGGCCCTGGCCGAGCCGCCGGACCCCTGGTTCGGGCGGGCCGCCGTGGAATGGGCCCACAAGCTGCGGAAGAGTCCGCAGTTCGATCCGGAAGCAGAAGAACACATTGCCGTCGCGGAAGTCCTCGACGGCATTTATGGCCGATCTTCAACAAGCTCGTGAAAAGGGAGACGGCCGAGGCGAGAAGCTCCCGATGAACCGGCGTCCCAATAGTAGCATGACGGTCCTGATGACCACCGACACGGTCGGCGGGGTGTGGAACTACTGCATCCAGTTGGCCGAGGCGCTCCGAGGCTACAGCGTGCAGATCGCGCGGGCGACCATGGGACCGGCGATGAACGAGCCCCAGCGCGAGCAGGTGCGGCGGCTTTCGAACGTGCAGTTGTACGAGAGCACCTTCAAGCTCGAATGGATGCAGCGACCGTGGGAGGATGTGGATCGGGCGGGGCGATGGCTGCTGAGTCTGGACCGACAGCTCAGGCCGGACCTGGTCCATCTGAACGGCTATGCCCATGCGGCCCTGCCCTGGTCCTGTCCGGTCCTCGTCGTGGCGCACTCCTGCGTGTGCTCCTGGTTTGAGGCGGTGCGCCGGTGCGAGCCGACGCTGGAATGGCAGGAGTACCGCCGTCGGGTCCGGCTGGGCCTGCGCCAGGCGGACCGCGTCACCGCGCCGACGGCGGCCGCCCACCGGGCGCGCCAGTTCGAGGAATACGTCAGGAAATTGATGATTGTCGATTGATTATTGATGATGGAAAACGAGGAGAAACAGAACCGGATCATCCTCTGGGCGATTTTCCACGCTACAAATGGCAGCGCATGCTGGCCGACATCCCCGACGACCTGACCGGCTGCTCGGCCCTGGACATCGGGTGCAACGCCGGTTTCCACAGCTTCGAACTCGCCCGGCGCGGCGCCCACGTGACCGCCATCGATACCGGACCGCGGTATTTGCGTCAGGCGTTCTGGGCCGCCGAGAAGCTTGGACTCGCGGACCGGGTTCACTTCCAGTTGCTGGACGTTTACGACCTGCCGTCGCTGCGGCGCACCTTCGACCTGGTCCTGTTTCTCGGGGTGTTCTACCACCTGCGCTATCCGCTGCTGGGGCTGGACATCGTGACGTCCCTGGCGCGGACGACACTGTTCTTTCAGACGCTGACCATGCCGCCGCCGGGGCGCATGGAGTGCCCGCGGAACATCGGTCTGGCGGACCGCAACCGGCTGCTCGACGCGGCGTGGCCCAAGATGGCCTTCCTCGAGAACGCGCTCGAAGGCGATCCAGCGCATCGAGGACCGCGACATCGCCGCCACCCTGGAGGCCTTTCGCGGCGATCACCAGCGGCACGCCGACGATCTCTCATCCCTCGTTTCCGACATGGGCGGGACGCCTCCGAAGCAGTCGCCGGATATGAAGGGCGTGCTGCTGGAGGGCATGACGGCCCTGCGCAGCGCCACCGGAACGGAGGGAGCGTTGAAGGCGATGGAGATGAACGAGAAGACCACGAACCGCCGGTACGAGGAAGCGCAGGATTGGGATGTCCCCCCCAACGTCAAAGGGGTTTTGGAGCTCAACCTGGACGATGAGCGGCGGCACCTGCAGTATATCCAGAGCCAACTGCACGTGACGGCGTAGTCTACCCGAACGACGGGGGCAACTGCGGCGCGAGCCGGCGCAGGGCCGTGGTGCGAAGATCCTCGGCCGTCGGCGCCGCGCGCTGCGCGAACCGGGCCGCCGGCTCCAGGAAGGGGATGGTCCGGCCGCCGGCGCTCGGGCTATCCGGTGTAGGACCTCGTCCCTGTCGTATGTCGATGGGATTCCTCCGAGAGCCCATACCGCCTGCCGTTCCTACGAACCGGAACACGTGTTGGGCTTGCAGCGGATGAATGCCATGAGTTAAGCGTATTCGACGGTCTGGGCTCCGCATCGGAGTGCTGGTCTTATTCTTCTGATCTTCTTTCTTGGCGTAACCGGCACTCCCGGCAGACGGTTATCAGTCCGACGGCCAGAACGCACAGACCAGCGACGACCCACTCGCGCGACAGGCCGCTAATCAGCACCGCCAGGAAGAAGAGCGTAAAGGCCTCCGTCGTCACGACCATCTGCAAGTACATTGATGCCGACGCCCATTTCCGAGTTCTCAGCGGGTGCTCGATGTGGATTCTCCATTGATGTCGTCGGAATTGATGGAGTGCGTGTGATAGAGCGAAGATGACAAAGGACATCAGATATAGGAAACCCGCTGCCACCGTGGGTTTTGTCAGCCCTGTGGTCTGCGTCAGAAAAGCTGCCTGCTGAATCGAATTGGTTCCAACGCCAGTGACCGCGAAAATAGCGGTTGACCACGCGGGCACCTGCCAGATCAATCCATCGAAATGGCGATAGGCAGGCTGTTGTGATAGTGGCTTTCTCCCCACGCACCGGTCTGATTCATCTCGGTTCGAACGTATGCGGTCCCATCGTTCTTACGAAGGCGAAACCGGCATTCGCCATTGCCCATCTGTTCGTGACAAGTCGTGATGGCGTATGTGTTCTCTGCTTCTTGCGAATCAATGGTGCTTGGCATAGGATCTCTTCACATCACTGTCAAGATGGTATCTCCGGATGACGCGCATCACAAGAGGGAACCCATATCAACCCACAGAAGGGGGGCATCCCAATTTGCTAATACAGCTCGAAGAACTCGTCCGATCCCAGGACCGGGATCAAGGTGCGGGCCAGTTTCTCGATGGGCTCATTGAATGAAATGATGATCCAGTGGTCGCTGGGGCCGCGATAGCACATCCGCTCGGCCAGGAAACGGCGTTTCGTGTCATCGGTGAGGGTGAAGCGCAGGACGGGTGCGAAGTTCCCACGTGCCACTTCCTCGGTCTCGAATCCTGCGAGTTGTTCTTCGTAGAGGGTGGGGATCCCCCAGCGTGCGGCAATCTCCCGCATGACGTCCCGCGGGTCTTCGCGCTCCCGCTCATAGACCGTGATCTGCCGGGCCCGGGCCTCCACACGGAAGCGCTTGGCGCGCGGGTGTCTCCGTACGGCGGTCTTCACGGCCTGAATCTCCGCTTCCCGAAGGAGTACGGGCTGCGCTTTCACCAGCGACACGACGCCATTGACACTCTCGCGGATCTCGTACCCTTCCGGGATCTCCTCGACCGGCTCGCCCTTTGGCTCCCGCGCGAAGAGGTAGCGGGTCTTGCCCGTCTTGGTCACGCCCCGGCCCAGGAAGTACGTCACGCCTTTGCGGTTCGTATACGTGATCATGGTCGGTCCCGCTCAATCTCCCGAACGGCTTGCTCGAATGGAATTGCCTCATCCCCCGCCGCCTTCGCGGCATCGTAGGCCCGAATCGCCTCCAGTTCTTCCGCCTCCTCCAGCAGCTTCTGGCATTCGACGATATCAAGTATCACGGCGGTCTTCTCCCCTGCATCGTCAACTACGAATCGATGTTCCGGGACTGCCATTCCAATTTCCCTTGCCTGAAAGGTCTCGTTGCTGTTGACACAGAAACGGATTGATACATTAGACAGCCGCCGCGAATTCGGCCAAGTCCCGGGCGTAGTCCAAGCAGGCTACTGCCTGTTCCGGATTGAGGCCGGGAAACTCAGCAACGATTTGCGCGGGCCGGAGTAATGGCGCTGGCGTCAAGCTTTTTCGTCCGCCACCTCTTCTTTCGTTACCTGCAAGAATTGTGCTGGTGTCACAATGGCTATACGGCGGAAGGGATGCAGAACCAAGAGATCGGTGTCGCCTGTGATGATATGGGAAGCACCGCCGCCGACGGCCAACTCCAGGAACTTGTTGTCCTTGGCATCACGACACGCACGGATTTCTTCGGAGGGCTCGATGAGAAGCGATTCATCAACGAAGGCTGCCAGGAATTCCTCTCGCTCAGCAGCGGTCACATATCGCTCGAACCTCCCCCGCTGGAGCACTTCGGCCAATTCCTCAATGGTGGCTGACGACGCCAGGACGCGCCCTCGTTTGAGAGTACGGCGAAAAGCCAGCCCTGGTTTCGAATGCGCAAACAACAAGGCGCTGATCAGCGTATTCGTATCGAAGACATGGTGCGGGTTTTCACTCATTGAGAAATGATTCCAGGATCTCCGGCGTGAGCCCGCGTGCCTGTGCCTTGCGGCTGATCTCGCTCATGACGTCCTCCAGGGGTCGTGGCGCGCGCGCCACCTCGGTGAGCTTCAGACTCAGCAAGACTTCGAGCTTCCGCTGTTGTTCTGCCGTCGCGGTGTTATACACGCGTGCCGCTTCCGGGCTGACACGAATTGTAATGGTCTGTGTTTCCACGATCTTCACCTTTGCTTGCGTTTTCGCGTGAGAACGGCCTGCTCAGTGCTCAGAAGATACCTCCAGACGCCGGATATTTCAAGGGAAGATTCATGCGGGATCCATTCTCACGTCTGGAAAAGTCGTTGAAGTCGTGCTTCTCGCGAGATACTCTGAAAGCCTGCAGTGGCCGGCGTCCGAATGAACCGGTGTAGATGTCGGGCTTGGATTCGGCGGCGTGATGGCTTTGGCGAAAGGTGGGGATATGAAAGGCCCGGGCAAATGTGTGCAGGTCGATCAGGCAGCGGTCTCCCGGCGGGCTCTGCTTCGCACGGGGGCCGTGGCGGCGTTTACGATTGTGCCGCGGCACGTGCTGGGCGGGGCGGGGGGGACGCCGCCCAGTGAGAAGCTCAATATCGCCGGGGTCGGCGTCGGCGGCCAGGGCGCCGGCGACCTGCGGGACGTCGGCAGCGAGAATATCGTCGCTTTGTGCGACGTGGATTGGGCCCGTGCCGCCCCGACCTTCAAGCAGTATCCCCAGGCGAAGCAGTACCGCGACTTCCGCGTCATGTTCGAGAAGGAAAAGAACATTGACGCGGTGGTCGTCGCCACACCCGATCATACCCATGCCGTCGTGAGCATGATGGCGCTCAAGCTGGGCAAGCACGTCTACTGCGAGAAGCCGCTGACCCGGACGGTGTACGAAGCGCGGGCCCTCGCGCAGGCGGCCCGTGAGGCCAAGGTCGCGACGCAGATGGGCAATCAGGGCATGGCCTTTGAGGGCAACCGCCTGATCAACGAGTGGCTCTGGGACGGGGCCATCGGCCGCGTGCGGGAGGTTCATGCCTGGTCGGATCGGCCCACCCATAGCGGCAAGCCCCCGCTGTACTGGGCTCAGGGCATCGAGCGGCCCCAGGACGCGCCCCCGGTCCCGGAGACGCTCGACTGGGACCTGTGGCTGGGTCCGGCGCCCTGGCGGCCGTACCACCCCGCGTATGTTCCTTTCCGCTGGCGGGGCTGGTGGGATTTCGGTTCCGGCGGACTCGGCGACATGGGCATTCACAACCTCGCGCCGGTCTGGTCGGCCCTGAAGCTGGGCGCGCCGCTCAGCGTGGAGGCCAGCTCGACGCTGCCCACGGGCGAGACCTTGCCCCTGGCATCGACGGTCCATTACGAGTTCGCCGCCCGGGGCGAGATGCCGCCGGTCCGGTTGCACTGGTACGACGGCGGGATCGTGCCGGCCCGCCCGCCCGAGCTGGAGCCGAATCGCGAGCTCTCCCGCGAGGACGGCCTGCTCTTCGTCGGCGACAAGGGCACGATGTACGTCGAGGGCTGGGGCGGCCGCAGTCCCCGCCTGATCCCGGAAGCGAAGATGCAGGCGTACCGAAGACCGCCCAAGACTCTGCCGCGATCCATCGGCCACCACCAGGAGTGGATCAAGGCCTGCAAAGAGGGCACGCCCACGCGGTCGGACTTCGCCGACTTCGCCGGCCCGCTGACGGAGGCCGTGCTGCTGGGGACGGTCTGCGTTCGCCTGGGCGGCCGGCGGCTGCTCTGGGACAGCGCGAACCTCAAGGTGACGAATCTGGCGGAGGCGAATCCGTATCTGCACTACGAATACCGCAAAGGTTGGACGCTGTAATTGATGATTTGTGATTTGCGATTTATGATTTGGGCAAGCCCGGAAGGGGCACGATCCCCCACGCGAGGTCCCGCTCCGGGCGGCGCGGAAGCACCAACCGCCGCCCCGGGGGTGGAAGCACCAAATTCCAAGCACCAAATCTCAGACAAATTCCAGACGCAAGAAAATCCGAAATTCAAAACGCTGGCGCCCCGGGGCGCCAAAGTCTTGAGCCTTGGAATTTGGGATTTTGGATTTGTTTGAGATTTGGATTTTGGTGCTTGGAATTTGTTCGACGGTAGGGTGGGCTGGGTCCACCGTTTTCCTGTTATTGGAGGTGTATAGGTCATGCCGAACCAGGGACGAGTCAAAGTTGGGATTATCGGGTCGCGGTTTGAAGGGGAGATCCATGCGGAGTCGTTTCGCCTGATGCCGGATGAGGCGGAGGTGGTCGCCATCGCCTCGCCCACGCCGGGCAACGCCGAGAAGCTGGCGAAGCGATACAACATCCCGCGCGTCTTCACGGACTACCGCCAAATGCTGGCCGAGAAAGACATCGAAATGGTGACGATCACGGCCCCGAACTCGCTCCACGCCCAGATGACCATCGACATCGCCGAGGCCGGCAAGCACGTCGTTTGCGAGAAGCCCCTGTGCATGACGCTGGAGGAGGCCGACCGCATGATCGATGTCTGCCGCCAAAAGGGCGTCCTACTGATGTACGCGGAAGAGCTGTTCTTCACGCCCAAGTACGTCAAGGCCAAGGAGATGGCCGACCAGGGGGCGTTCGGCAAGGTCTACCTGGTCAAGCAGAGCGAGAAGCACTTCGGCCCGCACGCGGACTGGTTCTGGGATGTCCAGAAATCCGGCGGCGGGGTGTTCATGGACATGGGCTGCCACGGCATCGCCTTCTGCTACTGGTTCCTCGGCCGGCCGGTGATCAAGACCGTCTATTGCCAGATGGGCACCTACGTCCACGGCGCCCGGACCAAGGGCGAGGACAACTCGATCTGCATCCTCGAATTCGCCAACGGGGCGGTCGGCATGATCGAGGACAGTTGGGCCCGCCGCGGCGGGATGGACGACTGCATCGAGATCTACGGCGCAGGCGGGGTTACCTATGCCGATTTGCACATGGGCAACGCGCTGCCGACCTACAGCGAGTACGGTTACGGCTATGCCGTGGAGAAGGCCCCCTCGACCCAGGGCTGGTCCTACCCGGTCTTCGGCGAGCTCTGGAACTACGGCTTCCCCCAGGAGATGCACCATTTCGCCCGCTGCGTCCGCGGCAAGGAGCAGCCCCAGGCCACCGGCGAAGACGGCCGCTTGGTCCAGGAGGTCCTCTACGCCGGCTACCAGTCCGCCGGACTGGGCCGCAAGATCGAGTTGCCCTTCCAGCCCAAGAACGTGGCCCGCCCCATCGACCTGTGGTTCCAGCCCACGCAGCACGGGCATCTTGCCCGTGAGTAGCATGGGCATCCTGCCCATGAATCATCGGCAGGATGCCGATGCCGC
>VGYL01000158.1 GCA_016872975.1 Planctomycetota bacterium | reverse complement strand
GCAGACCGGGAAGCCCTGGATGTGTTCGAAGCCGAGCAGGACCCGGTCGTTGTTCCACTTCAGCCTCGTCCGCCAACCCGCCGTGCGGTCGGGGCCACGGTAGGGCCCCCCCTTGACTTGCGGCCGGCGGCGCGCCCCGGTGAGGCAGGCGTGACTGCGCGAAAGCCAGATCTGGGGGCAGAATCCGCAGTAGTGCCCCAGCCAGCGATAAGCGACCAGGAAATCCCGGTCGGGGTTGCAGGGAAAGACCTTGTCGTAGACAACATGCCGAAGACTCCGGCAATGATAGTACACGTCACCAATCCTCCACAGATCCTCTTTCCCCAGATCTCGAACGCGATGCGCCGATCTCAGGCACGACGCATCCTACTCGAATTCGATGCCAATGTGGAGCGTCGACTGTAGGGATTGAGGGTATTCACAAGTGGCTCGAGCATCGAAATCGGGCAAAAAACTGCAGAATCATGGATTTCAGCATTGACATTGGTGGATGAAAATGATAGGAAAGCCAAAGATTCGCACGATTTCTCGAGTCAGCTCTGGGGCTCTGCGAGAATGGGGAGGTAGCCATGGTTCGGTTCATTCATACCGCGGATTGGCAAGTTGGCAAGCCATATTCGAGGGTTGCGGACCCTGCGTGTTGGGCCCTCCTGCGACAGGAGCGGATTGCCGTGATCGGGCGAATTGGCGAGGTGGCGCGCGACCGAAAGGCGCAGTTCGTTCTGGTTGCGGGGGACCTGTTTGACACCAGCAGCCCTGACCGGCGGACGGTTTCGGCCGCCTGCCGTGCAATCGGATCGATCGGCGTACCCGTGCTGGCGATCCCCGGCAACCATGACCATGGGGGGGTCGGCGGCATCTGGGAGCAGGAGTTCTTTCTAGCTGAGCAGAAATCACTTGCGCCGAACCTCCGGCTGCTTTCGGTACCGTCGCCATTGGAGTTGGAGTCGGCGGTCATCCTCCCGTGCCCGCTCAGTCGTCGCCATGAATCCAATGACGTGACCGGGTGGCTGTACGGAGCGGCAGTTCTGGGCGGGCTGCCGCCGGCGAAGCCGAGGATCGTTCTTGCGCACGGGAGCGTGCAGGGCTTCTCATCGGCATCCGACGAGGAGTCAGAGATCCAGTCAAATCGCATTGATCTTGGGCGCCTTTCCACGCTGCATTGTGACTACATTGCCTTGGGAGATTGGCATGGGACCAAGCAAGTTGCAGACAGGGCGTGGTACAGCGGCACACCCGAACTCGACAGATTCATGAAGGGGAGCGGGCACGATCCCGGCAACGTGCTCTGCGTGGAGATCGCGGAGCCCGGGCAGATGCCACGGGTGACCTCTGTCAGGACGTCACGGCTTGCCTGGCATGATGAGCAGTTCCACTTGGTGGACGATGGAAGCCTCGATCACTTGGACCAGCGATTGATGGAGGTGCTTGGAGACCGAGTCCAGGCTGATCTTCTTCAGCTAACTCTGGATGGAAAACTGGGCTTCGCGGGTGATCGGCGGCTCAAAGGCATCCTCGAGCGACTTGAGGCGCGTCTCCTTCGGTTGAGCTTGGAGAACCGCGTGCAGGTGGTCCCCGGCGACGCGGAGATTGCGGAGTTGACCCATCGCGCCGGCGACCCGCTTGTCGCGGAAGTTGCAGAACGGCTGGTTCGCGAACACAGGGCCGGCGGGGAGAAGGCCGAAACCGCGCTGCGGGCGCTGCGCGAGTTGTACGTCGGGGTGATGCAAGGAGGGTTGGTTGCGTGAAACTGATATCCGCTACAGTCTCCAACTACCGTATCCACAAGGAGACATCGGTCGATTTCAACTCCGGACTCACCCTGATCTCCGGCCCCAACGAGAGTGGCAAGAGCACGCTGGCCGAGGCCATCCACAGGGCGCTCTTCTTTCGCGCCAAGGCCGGGGGCGAGTCCCGGGAACAGATGAATTCCGTGTGGGGCGAACCGCCCCGGGTGACACTCCGGTTCGAGGTTGGCGGCAAGGCGGTTACGTTGGCCAAGACCTACCGGGGAGGCCGGGGGGAATGCACCTTGAATGTCGCCGGCGAAGGCGGTCTCAGCGGCGACGCCGCCGAGGAACGGCTGGCTGAACTGTTGAAGTCGGGAGCTCCGGTCGGGGGCCAAGGGGCGGGAACCCTCCTGCTCAAGCGTTGGGCGCACCTGTGGGTTTGGCAGGGGCTGGCCGGCACGTCGCCAACCCGCGCGGTGGCCGAGGAGCAGGATACCCTCGTACAGCGGCTCCAGGGTGCGGGCGGGGCGGCCGTCATGCAATCCGAACTGGATGCCCGAGTGTTCCGTGGAATCCAAATGCGTCGGGATTCCCTCTTCACGGACAATGGGGCGGTCCGCAAGGCATGCGACCTGGCCAAGGCCGAAGACGAGCTCCGGGCCATGCAGTCCCTGCTCGCGGAGCGGCAGCAGGCTGTACAGGCTCTCGAGGAGGCCGTTGCACGCCACTCGCGCGCCTCCGATACCATCACGGAGAAGACCCGTGCCCTCGAAGCGGGGGACCGCGAGCGGATCGAGACCGAGCGCAAGTTGCGCGAATCGGAGGAGTTGATCCGCGCCCGGGATCCGATCATCCGCAGAATGCAGGATGCGACCTCGGGAATCGAGGAGCTCGAGGGGATTGCGAATGAATTGGCCTCGGCCCGCCAGGCCCGTGATGATGCCGCGAAGGCTCTCGCGCCGATGACCGACCGCATCCGGACGTTGAAGGACGACCTCGAGGACAGTCGAGGTCATCTCAGGGAGACGGAAGGGGAGTGGGAGGTGGCCCGCACCGCCGCGGCAACCGCCCGGGCGTGGAGGACCGCCTTGGAGTCCCAGTTGCTCCTGCTCCAGAGAACGCGGGAACGGAGGGCCCTCGAGATCGTTCTGGGGCGCATTGCCGCGACGCGGGAGGAACAACTTGCGATCCGCGCCGAGATCGCCCGTACGCCGTCCGTGGATCGCGCGGATCTCGTCGAGTTGGGGGAGCTTAGCCATGAAGTGATCGCGGCCGATGCGGCCGTCTCGTCTCTGGGGGCTCGCATCGAGATCGTCGAAAGCCGCGAGCCGATCACGGTGGGGGGCGACCCCCTCGCGGTCGGCGGCTGGATCACGGTCACGCGTGACACCGACGTCCAGATCGGCGCCACGGCAACCTTGCGCATCAAACCGGGGAACGATACGAGCTTGGTGGGTGCGCGGCAGACAGCCGCGGACGCGCGACGGAAGATCGAGGCCAAGCTCACGGAGTTGTGCGTGACTTCACCGGCGGAGGCCGGGGACGTCTACATGAAGCGCCAGGAGCTCCTTGCGAAGGACGCGGCATTGCAGAAGGAGTTGGACCGTTTGGACGCCGAGGGCAATGCCGCGGCGCTTGATGCCTGCCAGAAGGCGTGCGAGGAGGCCGCCCTTCGCGCGAGCCTTGCCGCCAGGGAATGCGGGAATGCCCTGCCGTCTGATCCGGCCGTCGTGCAGGCGGCTGCCGGGGAGGCGGCCGACGCGTGCCGGTTGGCGGAGCAGGCCGAGAGAGATCTGGACGCCGCACTGAAGGTCGCCCGGGAACGTTGCGGCAACGCGGAAGATGCGTATGTACAAGCGAATGCCGCCGCGAGCGACCTGCAGCGCCGGGATCGCGACGCCTTGGTTCGCATCGAGACCGTCGAGGATCGGCACGGGTCCGACGATAGCCGCGCCACCCGCATGCTCGAGTTGCGTGCGCGTCGCGACGAGGCCTCGGCGGAGTTGGCGGTCCTGCAGCGGCGAGTCGATGACCTGCAACCGGACCAGCTCCGGACCGACCTGTCGCGGTTGGAAGGTGCGGTTGAGCAGGCTCGGAATGCCATCGAGATGGCGAACGTGGAAAGGGCTGCGGCCGCGGAACGGCTGCGCTTGAGCGGGACCACGGATCCGCGGGTGGATCTCGAGACAGCCCGGGCCGCGGTGGATCGCGCCGCCCGCCGGCACGGGGAGCTTCGCGACCAGGCGGCGGCATTGCAGTACCTGGCGTGCGTGGCGGAAGATGTGCAACGGAGCGTCACGGAACGGATCAACGCGCCGCTGGAGGATGCCGTGAAGGGGTACTTGGAATGTGTCTTTGGGCCCGGTGCCAGCGCCAAACTGGCGGGCGCACTGCAGTCCGGCGACTCCCCGGAACTACTGATCATGCGTGAACCGGCCGGTCTCGGCACGTTCAATTTCGGCGAACTCAGCGGCGGCACGCGTGAACAGGTCGGGATCGCCATGCGCCTGGCCATGGCGGAGGTGCTGGCCTCGGATCACGATGGATGTCTTCCGATCGTGCTCGACGACTCGTTCGCGAACTCGGATCCCGGGCGCGTGAGCGCCCTGCAGCGAATGCTGTACCGGGCCGCCCAGCGCGGTCTCCAGATCATCGTCCTGACCTGTACTCCGTCAGACTACGGGACCTTGGGAGCATCGGAGGTGCGCCTGTCCCGTCCAGTCCTGTCGCAACACATGGCGCCCCGTCCCTCCGCTCCAGAGGCCACCTCTCCAGCGCCTGACGCGGAACCCCCCGGGAAAGCCATCGATGGCGGGGACACAGCGGTCTTCCTGGAGAAGCTCCGTGAACGGGGCGGTTCCAGCGGCAACATGGGCTTGCGCGAGGCGTTGGGTTGGTCGCAGGAACAGTACGACGGCGTCAAGAAGACCCTTTTGGCCTCCGGCATGATCGTGCTGGGACAGGGGCGGGGCGGGACCGTGCGCCTCGCATAGGTTCTCCTGGCATCGAGGAGCCCGGGAGAGAACAACGAGGATATGTCTGCGGGCTGCCTGCCGGAAAGGACATTGTGTATGTGCAGATCACATGTGCGGATGCCGGAGAGCTTGGAGACCGGGGCGCCGGCTTGGCGAACCGATCCGACCCGAATCTGTCCTCGCTGCCCCATGTGCCGCAGGGGGTGGTGTGATCGCAACACGGACAACTACCTCGAATGCCCGGAGTGCCATGTCCAGTTCAAGGACGTGACCAAGGCGGATCCCGAGATGCATCCCCTGCAGGCTCTGCGATTCCACGCCGACGGGACCGTGGAGGAACTGCCGACGTACTCGAACGATGACGCCAGTCGGTACGAGGGGCCCGTCTACGAATCCTGCGGCTACGTATTAATCCCACGGCTCGACGTGAAGGAAGTCGTTCGCGATCGGGACACCCCTGATATCGTCGTAATTCACCGTCGCCGGCCCGCCGACGATGTCCGCCGCACCCGACCGCTGCTTGGTCGGGGCGAGTTCTCGTCATGAAGGACCCGGGCCGGGGCGCCCCGTGCCCGGTGGCCCGTGTGCCCGGCGCGACTGGAAGTCGGCTCGGTTGCGCCCCGGTCGCTTGAGCTGAATTCGCGCGGCATCGCGCGAACCTGTTCTCCTGTGACTCGTAGAGGGCGCGGGGGTGTGTCAACCAGGAGGAGGGGCTGGCTCATGGCCTTGTTCGGACGGCGCCGGCACAGCGATGACCCTGCACACGCTCATTTCTTCAGCCTTGATCCGGGGGGAGGGACAGCAGTTGTCCCCGCCCGGGATATAATAGGGGGCGATGATGAACTGAAGGCGTGACTCTTGAGGAGTCCGATTCCGCGATTCCACGTCCGGGAAGGTGCCGACCACGGGCAGATGCGCGGGAACAAGGGAAGGCGGAGCTTATGATCGATCAAACCACGACTCGGGTATTCGTTGCGATCTCTCGCGCCTTGCGGGCGATCATGGTGCATGGCCTTGCGCAGTCATCGGCAGGCAAGAGCATGTTCCGTGAACCGATCCAGCCTCCTGACGAGGAAGGAAATATCCGCTTCGCGGTGGATATGGCCGTGATAGGTCTCGCCACCCGCACGCATCGTGCCCGTTCGAGCGAAGCCTGCTGCAAGACGTTTGCCGATTACGTCGGGACGGCTCTCGTCCACTTGGAGTTGAAGCGCTTCCAGGAGGCCCGGGCAGCGGGCATGGAAACCCGGACCAGGAACGCCCGCCACGCGGGCTTCGGCATGAGATTCGACACGAAGACCCGTACCGCGCATTTCTCGTTCCACGAGTCGTTGATCGACCATATTGGCCGCCCGTTCGCAGTGCCTCCATCCGACGCCGCCCTCCATCGCGAGCCGAATGATGGCACCGTGGGCTGGATGCGGGACTTGCCCGATTTCTTGAAAAGAGAACCGGATCCGGGCAGTGCCCGGCCGGCCCCGTCCGCCACGGAGCGGCAGCCAGCCTCCCGTTGTCGTCCAGTTCCGATCCCGATCTCGCTGCGCAAGCGCATGGGGCTCTTTCCGTTCACGCCGGTCAACTAGGAGGAAGAAGCATGAAGATCGCGTACTGGATTGGAGTCGTCCTGTTCGCCGTCCTGTATTTCAACGGCCTCGAGATGGCTGCCTGGATCGTGGGCGGCCTGGCCATGACCCTCCATATGAAGGCTGATCGAGCTATTTGAGGAGCCTATGAAGGGGTTTCTACTGCAGGTCGTTGTCTGTATCGTAGTTACGCTGGGTATGCAGATGGGAACCCATGAGGGCGACTACGGCTTCCGGGAATGCAACCATGTCACCGTGACGCATGTCGATCCCGAAACCGGGCAGACAACGACCGTCGAGGAGGCACGGCCCAATTTCTTCATCTGCCTCGGGGGGTTACTCATGTTCTGCCCCATCATCTTCGGCATCGCGAAGATCCTATGGGGCGGTTGGGCCGTTTTGATCCTTGTCGGGCTCGCCTTCGTGATCTGGATTGCGCAATACCTATGACCCACGAAATCGACCGCGTCGCGGAAACGGAGGCAGAGGGATTCCAGAAGTCGGGGGAAGACGGTGTGTTGCGGATGGCATGGGATCGGTTCTGGATGTCCGACGCGGATGTGCTGGGGTGTGATTGTGCATCGACGCGATTCCTGCTTCCCTGCCTCCGTGCGCGAAACGCGACGACCGTTCTTTGTGTGGGGAACGGGGCCTCCCGCGAAGCCCCGGTACTCGTCCATGCCGGGTTCGTGGTCGATGTCCTGGATATCTCGGTCGAGGCAAACCGGATGCTCGCTGATGCAGAACGCTTCCCATGGGAAATCGATCGGCGACTGTGCGGCCAATTCGCGAGGCCGGGCGGGCGCATGTCGATCCATGCGGGCGATTTTCGCCGGGCTTCATCATGCCCGGGCCCTTTTGACGTGGTCATCGTGCGCAGGGTTCTCCAGTACTATCCCGCCGAGGCGATGCCCCTTGCCCTGGAAGCGTTGCGGGCAAGGTTGGCGCCCCGGGGGTTTCTGGTCTTGGAGAGTCAGAATGCGCGTGCCACACGGAAGCTGTATACAGGGCTGCTCAGACGACAGGGATTCGCCGTATGCTGGGACCTCGAGTTGCGGGGGCGGGATGTTGCCGCGCCCCGCATGGTTTCAAGGGTCGGGGCGCGCCCGGTTGCGTGGGTCATGTCAAGTACGGGGTGACGAAGCAGTTCCTGTGAAGGGAGCACGGATGAATTTACATGTCGCGAGTGCCGCCTGCTTGGTGGCAGCAATGATCCCATGGACAACGACCTCGGGCCAAGACTCGCAGCCTGGCTCAGCCCATGCGGCGGCTTCCGCGTTTGGCTCCTGGGCGGCGCAGGAAGATTACTTCGATCATAAGGCCTCTGATTTCCGTCCGTCGCATTTCCGGACGGGGCCGGGGGCCCTGCGGGGACGATGGCTCGCACCGGGGCAGGACTCGACCCTGCTCATCCTTCCGGATCCTGAAGGGCGCAAGGTTGAGGGCGACTGGTTTGTCATGCAAGCCGGCCCGCTTGAATGGTCATTCGAGTCGTCGTACGCGAGTTTTGCAGTCTATGGGTGTGATGTTGACGGCGACCGACTGGACGAGGTTGTCATCGAGGACGGACGGGGCAGGGGCACCTTTGTCTATCGACGTCGGCTCACGATGCTGAAACTGCTTGATGGACGATGGCGGAGCATTCTCCGGGAGTGGCTCAGCAGTTATCTGCCCGACGAAGAGGCTGTGGATCTCATGTGGCAGCGGCGGTATCGGTTCGTTCGTACGCGCCCCGGCGGGTTTGACGTGATGTTGCGCCTTGTCCCGCCGGCGCGAGTTCCGCTCTCCATGGACTCCTCCGAGGATTACGGTCCTTTGCAGCACCCCGTGTACCTCCTGAGGTACTGTCCAGAATGGAAGGCGTTCCGGATATGGGATGAGACGTTTGTCCGGCCCGGAGATTCGGGCGGGCGGCAGGACCTTGGGAATCGGCCCCCCGTATCAGTGCCGGTGCCCGCCACGGCCAACGGCGGGAGATAAGCCCGGAATCACGTCCCGATGTGCCTCGCCCGGCCACGACGGGATCGATAGGCATCGCGGCTCCCATGCGACGCCACGGACGGTCGTGCGGTCGCGGGGGCAGACGTCAGCCGCTCCTCGACTGCAGGTGCATGGCTTCGATCTCGGCCAAGACCCTTTCCCGGAGAGACTGGGGCGCGAGGACGGTGGCGTGGGAGCCGAACGAGAGAACCCAAGAGATGATGCTTAGAAAAGGGCGGGGGCCGGAGGCACTGGCCGGGAATGTCAGTTCGATGGAACCGTCACCGGCGTTCCGTGAGAACCGCTGTTGGCGGTGCCATGTACGTTGGATGATCCAGGGCTCGATCTCGGCGTCGAACCGGATCCTCACTTCCTGCATGTCGGCGGGACTGGCGAATCGCCCAAAGGACTGGTCCAGCCATCTGCGGGCGTCGAAATCCTGGGGGCGAGCGAACGGGACGCGCGTGACTCGGCCCTCCTCGATTCGGCCCATGGCATACTGCTTGACCTCGGTGGACTTCGATGAGGAGGCGAGTACGTACCATTCGCCCTGCAGATTGACGATGGCAAGCGGGTGGATCTCGCGCCGGATCGGATCCGCATGGGGCTTGGCATAGCGGATCCGCACAGCGCGCCGATCCCGGGCGCCGCGAAGGACGGCATTCCAGACGGCCTCATTGACGGGCATCGCGGGCGGCGCCGCGAACGAGACCAACGGGGAGAGCAGGGATGCATCGTGGGCGATGATGTCGTTCATCGATCCTGCGATCTTGGCGTAGATCCGGTCCAAGTCGGCAGCCAAGGGGGTGCCGCGGTACTGCTCGATGGCCTGCCGGGCGATCAGCAGGCTGAACAACTCGCCCTCCGTAAGGGCAACGGACGGAAGGAACCAGGTTTCATCGGTGTAGTAGTACCCGTTCCGCTCGCGATCGAACTCGATCGGCGCGCCAAGTTGCTCGCGGATGAAGTCGATGTCGCGCTGAACGGTCTTCTCGCAGACCTCCCATGCGGTGGCGAACGACTTGCGGTTCGGGTACTTCCGTCCGCGGATGAGTTCGTCCAGCGCCTTGACGCGGGCCATGGTTGTCTTGGCCATGAGGATCTCCCGTACTGTGGTCCACCGCGAATGCTAGGGCCGTCACTCCCTGCGTGCAATCCCGGATGTACACCCCGAATCCTCGGCTAGGTGTGGTCGATCAGGAACGGACGATGTTCCGAAGGACTCCCGCACGGCGCCGACCCTGCTTCGCGAGGACGCTTCGCAGGGCAGGCACAGCGGCGCCCTCCAGGCCCGTCCTCTCAACTCTCTATGGAACGGGACTTGAGGGCCGCGCTCCGCCTGCCACTCCGACGCGAAGCGGCGCGTGGTCGCGGCCGTGTCCATGCTCACGTCCTCGCGCCGCCGGCATGAACGGCGAAGCGAATAGGGCCAGAGTTCGATTGACGGTCAGGGGGCGCGAGTGATTCAATCGCACGCAGGGTCATGGGTGTGCCGTGAGAACGGCGTTGTCCGGCGGCGAGGACAGTGAAAGGGGCGCAATGAGCCACGATCTCGATGTCCAGTGGGCAGAACATGCGCAGCGTGGGTTGCCACCAGACGTGGCCAAGGCCAACATGGATGCCATCCTCAGGCATTTCGTGCGATGCAACTGGGGCGGGTGCTTCCTCAGCATATTCCAGAGGTTGATCAAGCCGAATCTGGAGGATCCGGTCGTGCTTCGGGAATTCCTCTGTTCGTCGAGCATTGAGGAGAGGGGCGACCTTGAGCGCGGCGCCCATGGCGAGGTGATCTTCTGGGATCTGTTCAAGTACTTGATGAACGTGGACTCCCAGGCAATTCGGACGTATCTCCGGGAGACCTTCCCTGGTTTCGCCACTCGATTCAAAGTCACCCCCTTCATTGTTGACTGAACACTATGTCTCAGGATGCCGTGGGGAGGCTTGCGAGGGTTGCGCGATTTTCAGAAGGACTGAATGCCCCGCGCGGCTCCGTGATGAGTGCCTGCCATGGGGAGTCATGCCGACAGGCGTTGGCTTTACGGTGACATGTTTGGGGCGGGAGCGACTGGTGCCGGTGCAGGTGAGCCCAAGCCCCTGCGATTTTAGAGTGACATCTTTTTGCCGGGCACATAGCCACTCCGGTTTTATAGTGACATCGTCTTGCCGGGAGCTCGCCACTGCGGTTTTATAGTGACATGTTTTGCCGAGAGCTCGCGGTTTTAGAGTGACATATCGTGTCCGGCGAGTCGTCCGAGGATCCTGGTCGGGCCGTCGGGGGTGGCCTGCGGTTTTAGAGTGACGAGTTCTCCCTGGGCGCATGACCACTCCGGTTTTATAGTGACATCGTCTTGCCGGGAGCTCGCCACTGCGGTTTTATAGTGACATGTCTTGCCGAGGGCTCGCGGTTTTAGAGTGACATATCGTGTCCG
>VGYL01000157.1 GCA_016872975.1 Planctomycetota bacterium | reverse complement strand
AGAGAATCCACACAGTGTAGTATATATACTACACTGGGTTCGCCACCGAGTCTCTACGGTTTGCACAATCACGGCACGTCTGATGGCTTTGCTGTCCGGACACAAACCTTGAACTAACCGCGCCTTCCGTAGTATACATACTACGGAAGGGTGGAGAGCCGATGCTTTCAAGAAACAGATGGGACGATGTTTACTGGCTGTCCGCCGATGGCTATGCTATCCTCCGTCCGGGAGGAGCGCTGTATATATAGCGCTCCTCCCGGACGGAGGATAGCCGCTCGGTCATGGGCCAAGCCCACCAATCGAAGCTATCGTCTCAGAAGGCGATCCAGGAACACTGGGAGATGACCTATGCCAACACGGATACAGATCGCAAAGGCCGATATTGTAGATTATTTCGACACGTTGTCCGAGAAGGTCTTCGATGGTGCAGAGATTGCGGGGATTCTTGAGGAGAACCGCCGCTTCTGGCGCCTCGCCGAGTCCATGACGACCCGAGCTTTCATCGAGTTTCTTAACGTGAGAGCCCGCCTGAAGATCGTGCGCTTCGACTTTCCCTATCGGCCAATCATCCAGTACACATGGGGAGAGGTCTCGCTCTATACGGTCGTGCTTTCCCTGAAACCCGACTGTTATTTCAGCCACTACACCGCGATGCATCTCCATGAGTTGACGGACCAAGTCCCCAAAATCATAAACGTCAACGTCGAACAGGGGCCCAAGCGACGTCGGCCCGTGGAGCTCGTACAAGAAAGGGTCGATTTGGCCTTTCGAAGACCGACGAGGCTATGCAACAATGTGGCCGAGTATGAGGGACGTCAGGTACGTCTCTTGAATGGGCAGTATACCGGAAATAGCGGCGTCATGAATATGCCCGGTCCTGAAGGAGAGGCACTGCGGTTGACGGACGTTGAGCGAACGCTGATCGACATCGCAGTCAGACCTGAGTATTCAGGCGGTCCTTTTGAGGTATTGGCCGCCTACCGGCGCGCTGCGGACAAGGTCTCGATCAATCGACTGGCGGCTCTGTTGAAGAAGATTGACTTCATCTACCCCTTGCACCAGGTCATTGGCTTCTACTTGGAGAGAGCTGGTACGTACAAGAAGGCGCAGCTCGAACTTCTCGCGAAGTTCGGGACCAAGTGCGATTTCTATCTGATGCACCAGATCGCCGCCCCGGACTATTCGTCCAGGTGGCGGTTATACTATCCCAAGGGTCTGGGCTAACCGGTCACACTGACTCACCACGTAGTCGAAGTAGTAATCGAAGTCATGTACCTTAACGCCGGGCTTGAGAGTCTGGACCAGTGAGATGAAGTCCGGCCTGTGGAATTCACGGCATTCCCGCATGATGCGGAGAAGATGAAGAGGCACTTGCTTGGCCGAGAAGATCGCGGACAAGAGTTCAAGGTTCGCCGGCGCGACAACATCCAACCGAAAATGCTCGAGAACCGTATGGATATCAAAGAAGTCTCGCGCCCGGGCCTGGCGGTGTGATTTCCCGATGGACGCACAATACTCTTCCGTCTGCTGACAGATAGCACGGGGCTTTTCAAACGCGATCATCTGGGGCGTGTAGACGTACACGGTATAGCCGTCGAGATCGACGGGCGTCTTCCCCCGGCAGTACTCGCCTCGGCTGATGTCGACGTGGAATGTCCTTCTGTTCTTCGGGCCGACTACCTCGGCCGTTCGCCGAAGCTCGTCCAGCCCGCCACTTCCAGCCTTGAACTGTACCGCCGAGATCACCTTGAACTGGAGCTGATATCCGCCCCAAAAAGCGGGGGTCTTCGGATGAATAACCTCAGGCTTCTCCTCAAGAATAACGTCAAAGACCTCATAGCCTCTTTCGTGGAAGACACGCCGGAGAGATCTCTCGATGCGGTCCCGTATTTGTCCTATCTGTGTCACGTCAAAGTCCGTCTCGAGGGACAGATCGATATCGATTGATGCACGCGGCGCGATACGGTAGACGAGGTCAAGGGCATTGCCCCCCTTGAGAACCAACGTATCCATCAGGTCGTCGTCCGAGAACAGGCCGATCAGCGTCAGCCGCTTGATTTCCTCGAGCCTATCGAATTGCACAGAACCTCCCGTACCAACAGCAGAACGTCTTTTGTTCTTGATAGTACAGTGTACTGGCCGGAAAGCCAAGTTCTGCCACAATCGCATGGGATCAGACGTGCGGATGCAAGTCGAGCCGAGGGAAACAAACCATCCCGTCAGATGGGGGTCCCGAGCGAGAAGCATCAGAAAGTAGCCAAGGGCCGTACCACGCCGCACCACCCACTTTCCACAGCAGGACGGGGTTGCCTTCGCTCGCGTAAGTGCCTTATATTGGGGGATCAGGAGACCCTCTGTAATGGAGGTGATAGGATATGGAGACAGACAGGTTCGCAGGGTTGGCGGTTGGCATAGTCCTTGTGCTTGCAGGCTGCACAACGGGACCCGCCGAGGGCCCGAAGAGGGCCCGCGAAGAAGGCCGGCTCGTTGCGCTCACGGCCGGCAGTGTCCGACCCAGAACTCCACTGCATGACGCTGCCAGAAAGGGGGAGGTCCGGCGCGCCCGGGCGCTTCTCGCGAGATGTGCCGATGTCAATGCCAGAGACTGGGCGGATTGCACCCCTCTGCATCACGCGGTCAAAGGCGGCCACGCGCCCATGGTGCAACTTCTCTTGAAACATGGCGCGTCAGTCGAGGCTCGCGATTGGGCGGACGGCACTCCCCTGCACTACGCGGTCGAAAGCAACCACATGGGTTTGGTGCAATCTTTGTTGGCGTGCAGCGCGCCAGTTGACGCCCGAAACGGGGTGGAGGAAACCCCGCTGCACTTGGCCGCCAAGGCGGGGAATCGCGACATTGCCAAGCTGCTAATTGCCGCCGGCGCCAACATTGATGCCAGAGACAAGCGAGGCTATACGCCCCTCGTGTGGGCATGCGACAGGTTTCACCTGGATATGTCGCTGTCGCTCATCGAGAGCGATGCCGATGTTCATGTGAAGGACTTCTACGGCGCGACACCCCTGCACTGCGCGGCGACGGCAGGCCGAGCAGATCTGGTGAGACTGCTTCTGCGTAAAGGGGCACAGGTCGATGCGAAGGACGCGCAGGGTGGAACACCTTTGCTCAATGCCATAGACTGTCGCTACAAGGACGGACCCCCGAACGATGGATGGCCAGCCGCCGTTCAGTTGCTTCTGGACCATGGTGCCGATGTCAACGCGAAAGACGACTCTGATGAGACCCCCCTCTACAACGCGCTGTTCTGGGAGGATAGCGCGATCCTGGAGTTGCTCCTCACGCACGGTGCCGACGTCAATGGATACGGGCCTTTGCCGCACACCCTTCTGCATGAGGCCATCGAACTCGGGCACGATCACGCGCTGGCACTGCTCTTGGAGCATGGAGCAGACGCCAACGCGAAAGATGGCAGCGGCGAGACACCCCTGTTCCGTGCGACTGCGTATGGTCTTGAGGATATGGTGCAGCGGCTGTTGGCGCATGGGGCGGATCCCAAGATCACAAACCCACCGGGCGAGACGCCCCTCATGGTGGCGCTCGAATTGGGCGACAGCCGAATCGCGAAGCTCCTGATCGGCGAAGGTGCCGCTCTGGACATCCATCTGGCAGCGTTCGTCGGCGACGTGGCGAGGGTCAGGAGCCTCCTTCAGAATGTTGCGAACATCAACGAAAAAGACGCCAGCGGTTGCACGCCCTTGCATAAGGCCGTGGGGACGGGTGATCCCAATCTTGTGCAAATGCTCCTGGACCTCGGCGCAGACGTGAAGGCGACCGACAACGACGGCCGCACGGCTCTATCCCACGCACTCGCGGCTGACAGTGCAGATGTCGCCCGCCTGCTCATGGATCGTGGGGCACAGGTGGCACGCCATCCTGCGGACTTGCACGCGGCGGCGTTCCGCGGTTATGTGAACGTGGTCGAGCGGATGATTGCCGGGGGCGTAGATGTCAATGCGAGAGATGATCGTGGAGAAACCGCCCTCCATTCTGTGGCAAGGTCGCAGACCTCGGACGATATGGGCAGGTGCATGGCGACAGCGCATCCGGAACTCAATGAGGAGACTCGCACCGCGCCGCATCTGGTCGCACGAGCCCTCGTCGCACAGGGCGCCGACGTGAATGCCAGGACCCGAGAGGGCGAGACAGCGCTGCACATAGTGGCGTCATTCCCGAACCCCTTCTTTGACCTGGGCCGACCACAACCTTCTGAAGACAGCGACAAGAGCCGTACGGCTTTGGCAGAAGTTCTGGTCCGTGCCGGCGCCGATGTCAATGCCAGAGACAACAGCGGCAGAACGCCACTGTGCAACGCGGTGCGGGACGACCTTGTCGCGGTGGCAAGAAACTTGATCGATCATGGTGCGGCAGTAGACGTGTCGGACAAGGAAGGTAGCACGCTCCTGCATGAGGCAGTCCGACACGGCCGGACAGGGATGACGAAGCTCCTTGTCGCTAGAAAGGCCGATGTCAACGCGCGCGATGGCACGAGCCGGACGGCGCTCCATGAGGCAGCCGTCCACTCGCATGGAGAGATCGTGCAGTGTCTGATTGCCGCCGGCGCCGACGTGAATGCCAGAGACGACAGCGGCTTCACGCCGCTCCACGTCGCCGCTGCCGGGGGACAAACGGCCAATGTCAAGCTGCTGATCGCTCATGGCGCGGATGTCAACGCCCGGAACACAGACAAT
Source organism: Planctomycetota bacterium (assembly GCA_016872975.1). Taxonomy (GTDB): domain Bacteria; phylum Planctomycetota; class Phycisphaerae; order Sedimentisphaerales; family Anaerobacaceae; genus PLanc-01. The sequence continues at coordinate 6,037 of VGYL01000157.1, read as the reverse complement.
CTGGCACCAATTCACACGGCGGCACAGCGCCGGCAGCGGACCCTGGTGGACCTGCTCCTTGACAACGGCGCGGAATTCGACGACAAGGTGATCAGTCTGTTCAAGAGTGGTACCCGATAGGGACATACCTATGATGACGGCAAGATGGATGCTGATCTGGGTGTTGCGGGCGGCCGGCGTGGCCATGCTGGGCGGGCTGATCTTCGTGTTCTACCCCTTCGAGGGGATGGCCGCGATCCACGCGCGGCTGGGTCTGGGGGAACTGGCGTACACGCCGCTGCTGAGCTACCTGATCCGGACGCTGGCGGCCCTGTACGCCACCGTGGGAGCGATCCTCGTGTTCCTCTCGCTCGATGTCGAGCGGTACCTGCCGCTGATCCGCTTCTTTGGTCTTCTGGCGATCCTCGGCGGCGTGGGCGTCACGTTCCTGGACGCCCTGCTGCGGCTGCCCCTGTTCTGGACCCTTTCGGAAGGCCCCTTGACGGTCCTCCTCGGCGTGGCCCTGATCGTCCTGGCGCGGAGAATCCGCTCAGAGCATCCGTGAGTTCGCCCCGGCCGGAAGAAAGCACAAGTCGCGTGTCGGCCACCCGGCGATTACCATACAAAGCGTGAAGACACCCGTATTGTAAGGTAACTCTTGACGCGAGTTACCCTAATGCACTTTGACAGACAGCTTCGGTAATGGCTAAACCAGAGGCCCCCAAGGGCTCTCTTCGTAGGTCGTGCGTCCTCGCACGACGTCTTAGAGGGTGCGTGAAAGGGTGGCAGCGTCAAGGCCGGTAGGCCTTGGCGATGGTCCGGCGCACGGAGAATCCGCCATCGCCAAGCTCCGAAGACTCCGCTTGACGATGCCACCCAGAGAAGGCTGGCTTCTCACACACCCTCTGAGCCTCAATGAGCTCCTTGGCCCCAAAGCCCGGAAAAGAGAGGAGAAGAGGCGGTTCAGGGAGAACGCGAATCATCCCCTGCCATCTCACGTCATCTCTGCAACGGACCCGTCGGTTCCATTCGAGCGGAAGAGCTTCTCCCTGAACTACGTTGCGTGGAAAGAAGCCGGTATGAACTCTGGATTGAGGTGTTGCGGTTGGATCCGGCCTGACCGGTTCTGCTTGTCACCCTGACGGACCTCATCTCTGGAGCACCCACTGGCGCAGGAGACTCATCCCCTTGTCGCAGCCGCTCAAGTCTGCGAGAAATCGACGAAAGCCGTCCCTCTGTTCGTATCGGGGAACGGCGTGCAACTCCTTTGAGCTGTCCGGAAGCTGGTACCGCCTGAGATCCACGCCGCAGATGCAGGCTCTGTGGATCAACCAGTCCTCCAGCCGCGGGCGGACAACGATGAGTCTCTGACCGCTGCCGCCCTGGCGCACGAGCAGCAGAAGCCCCTCCGCAGCGTGGACCTGCTGATAGCTGATCAGATCGCGCGGCTGGGCGCTGTCCGGGTCCTCGTCCACGATGCCCACGCCACCGGCGTTCTTCTTCAGCCAGTTGAAGACCTCGCCCTTCCGGGCCTCGTGGAGCAACTGCTTCCGCGGGATTCCCAGGGCACGAAGGACGGCTTCATCGGGATAGCACTCCACGGCGATCTTCATTGCCCATCCTCGATGAAACGGTCCAGGTTGAAAAAGGGGTCCGCCTCCATCAACTCGGAGACCTCGTCCGCGGTCAAAGGCTTGGCCTTGGTCTGATAGTCCTGGAAATACGTGATGAAGACCTGCACGTCCTCTCTGCGCCCTTTCTCGACGATGGCCGAGAGCAGGTAGGGATTGTGCGTGGCGATGAAGAACTGGTTGGTCTCGTCCAGAGCGATCCGCTCACCCAGATACTTGGTGTAATACGGAAAGGCATTCGACTCCGGTTCCTCAAATACCAATACCGAATTCTTGTTGGAGGCAATCGCAACGGTGTAGAAGATGATTCGCCGGAGCGTATCGGACTGTAGAGCATACGGATAGCTGACAATAATGCGTGCTTTCCCCGGCTTCTGTTTCTGAAGCTTGAAGACTCTTTCGTGAGGTTCCATGGCGAGTACCAGTCCATACTTCTGGAAGAATTCCGCCATAGTCTCCTGGAGTGCTTCCGAAGCGGCAACCACCGAGAAGAGGTTTACCCCATCTGGTGGCCTGAGACTGCCCGGTTCCTTGCCGGCATATTGATCCAGGCTCCTGAACCGGAAGAACTTGACATCGCCGGTTCGGCCAAACCCCTCACCGTTGGCCTTCCCCTGATGGTCCAAAGTCGCAAACGCCTTGGTAGACGTGGTTGGCTGATGCCGAAGCTCGAAACGGTCGTTCCGGAATTCGATGAACAGTTCCGCAGCCGGTTGGCCGGACGAAAACGATACTGATATCCTGATCGCTTCATTCACCAACAAACGGTCGTAGAACAGATCTTGCGTCAGTTCAAATCGCACGTAGTCGCGAAGAGCTGATTGTGTGAGTCGCGCACTCCACGAGAGCAGCGCCAATGCCTCCAAGATGTTGGACTTGCCGGTGTTGGGTTCGCCGATGAAGAGGTTGATTTTCCTGCAGTCGAGGTCCAGTTGGCGGATCGACTTGAAATTCGCGATGCTCAGCTTCGTAATCATGGCCGCATCTCCTGCACGACCTGCATGGAAGGTTGTCCGGGCGTTTCACATGGGGGCCTATTGTATCGCCTCTGGCCCCCCGGTGGCAACCCCGCGATGAGAAGGTGTGCACAGCACACCCTACGCGAGGCTCATGGTGTGCTTGGGACCATCGCCAAGCTGCGCTGGGCGCTGCCACCCGACCAGTGACTCCCGAAAACAACGGGAGCCACGCCGTTCCGTGTCGGCATGGCTCCCGATTGCCAATCATCAGTTGTCAATTATCCATCACTTCCCGGCCTTGTATTTCGCCCAGTAGTCGGGGAAGAACTCCTTGGCCTTGGCGGCGAGCTCCTGGTCGCTGATGGTGGTCAGGCGGCCTTCCTGCTCGTACTGGTCGATGACCCAGCGGGCCAGCTTGTGGACCTTGATCTTGTTGATCCGCTCCTCGTCCTTGAGGCCGAAGAACTCGTTGATCCAGTGGGCCACGCCGTCGGCGCCGCTCTTGTCGGTGATGGCCACGCGGGGCGGGGTGCCCAGCAGCTTTTCCGTGTCGAAAATGTTGTAGATCCGCTCGTCCTGGCGCAGGCCGCCGGCGTGGATGCCGGCCCGGGTGACGTTGAAGAGCTTGCCCGCGAACGGGTAGTTGTCCGGGATGGGCAGGCCGATGGACCGCATGTAGTCGGCCAGGGCGCTGATCGCCAGGGTGTTCAGGCCGTTGAGCCTCCCCTTGAGGGCGACGTACTCGAAGATCGCGCCTTCCAGCGGCGGGTTGCCGGTCCGCTCGCCGAAGCCGAAGAGGGTCGTGTTGAGGGCGTCGCAGCCGTAGAGCCAGGCGGTCGCGCCGTTGACGTGGACCTTGTGGAAATCGTTGTGGCCGTGCCATTCGAGCCGGCTGCCCGGCACACCGACGTCGTGCGTGAGCTTGTAGATCAGCTTGGGAATGCTGCGCGGCAGTTGGGCGCCCGGATAGCTGATGCCGAAGCCCATCGTGTCGCAGAGCCGGACCTTGGCGGTGAGCGCCTCGGGCACCTTCTCGCTCATCTCCATGAGCCGGTCCACGAAGGGCAGCACGAACCGGTCGATGTCCGCCCGCGTCACGTCCTCCAAGTGGCAGCGGGGCCGCACGCCCGCGTCGAAGGCGGCCTGCACGACCTCGCAGTAGGAGTCCATGCACTCCTTGTGGCTGCGGAACTTGAGCTTGTGGAAGATGTGGTAGTCGGAGCAGCTCGTCAGCATGCCGGTCTCCTGGAGGCCGACCTCCTTGACGAGCCGGAAATCCCCTTTGACCGCCCGGATCCAGCCGGTGCACTCGGGGTACTTGTGCCCGAGGGCCCGGCACTTGTCGAGCGCCTCGCGGTCATTTTTGGTATAGAGGAAGAACTCGGTCTGGCGGATGACGCCGTTGGGCCCGCCCAGTTGGGCGAGCAGGTCGTAGATGTGCGCCATCTGGTCGACCGTGTACGGCGGCAGCGACTGCTGGCCGTCGCGGAAGGTCGTGTCGGTGATGACGATGTCGCGGTCCTTGACGGAGGAGAAATCGAACTGCACCGGCTTGCCGTCGATGTACTCGACGACCGGGTCCGTGAACTGAATCAGCGGCGGCAGGTCATACGGGAAAATGTCTTCGACGAGGTTCGGCCGGGTCACTTCCGGCAGGTTGTGATGCTTTCTGATCTTCATGATACTCCCCTTGCCGCGTGGCGCGGAAACTCGAATATCGAAATTCGAAATCCGAGACAAATCCAAAATCCAAGAATTCCAAGGCTCAAAACACCGGGGCCGCAGGGCAGAGCCGTTTTGAATCTTCTTCCGTTTGGAATTGATCTCCCCGTTGGCGCGGCGTATTTCGGATTTCTAGTTTCGGATTTTCTCTCCTGCTTTCGATGGTGCGTGGTGGTGTTACTCCTCGACGGCCACGCCCTGCTCTTTGCACACATTCGCGATAAACTTCACGGCATCGCCGACGTTCGTCACCGACAGCGCGGCGTCCTCGTCCATCTCGATGCCGAACTCCTCTTCGAACATGGCCACCAGCTCGATCGACTGGACGCTCTCGGCCCCGAGATCCTCGGTGAAATTGTGCTCCGGACGGATCTCCTCGGGATCGAGCCCCAGTACCCGCGCGGTCACCGACTTGACACGTTCTTCTACTGTCGCCATTCAACCACCTCTCATTTCAAAGGTTACTTCTTCATCATGGCCCGGCGGCCTTTCTTGACGGCCTCATCGCGCGGGCCGGCGGTCATTGCAAAAATCTGGTCCCACATGGCCTCTTGCGCCGGCGTCCACTTCTGCTGGCGCCGGCCCATCGCCGTGTTGGCGGTCCCGTACAGGATCTTCTTGCCGAAGCCCTTCGTCACGACCCCCTCGATGAACCAGCCGAAGGACGGGAGGAATTTCGGCAGGGGCTTGCCCGCGGACATGACGATCGCCATCGCCCCGACGATCGAGCCCGTGTTGAAGAGCACGCCGATGGAGGTCTTCGTGTGGTCGCCGATGAGCGCGCCGACCTTGGTCGAGCCGGTGTCGATCGCGTGCTTGCCGTCGAGCATCACCGAGACGGTCGAGTAGTCGTTCTTGAGGTCGCTGTTGGTCGTCAGGGCCCCGAGATTGACCCATTCGCCCACGTAGGCATGGCCGAGGAAGCCGTCATGGTATTTGTTCGAATAGCCCTGAATGACGGACTCCTCGACCTCGCCGCCGATCCGGCAGTACGGGCCGATGGAGTTGCCCTCGCGGCACTTGGCCCCGAGCAGGATCGATTTCTTGCCGATGTAGCAGGGACCCTCGATCCGCGTGAAGGGATGGATCTCGGCGCCCTCGTCGATGTAGACCGGGCCGTTCGCGGCGTCAATGACCACCATGGGATGGACCGTGACGCCCGGGGCGACATAGACATCGCTCTTGCTGCCCCGCAGGGCGGAGGGCTCCTCGACGGTCCCTTCGATCCCCTGCCTGCCGGCCGCCGCGAAATCCGCCGTGATCTGGTGCGGGCTCGCCAGCATCACGTCCCACGTATATTGCCACGTCGGCAGGGTGCACCGGACGTTGGGCAGGTTGGCCTTGGCCGAGGCCAGGAAGGCGTCGATGTCGGCGCCTTGCAGCTTCTTCAGGTCGCCGCGGACGATCAGGGCATGCAGAATGTTGCCTTCCTCGTCGAGCCCGATCTCGCTGGGACCGGCGATCGGACGGCTCACCTCGTCGGCTTTGATCCGCAGGGCCAGATGCTCGGCCTTGACCCGGGCATCGACGAGGAACAGATCCTGGCCCTGCAGCGCCGCCAGGTCATTGACCGGGCGCGCGGTCCGCTCCCGGTACACCTCCGCCAGGTAGTCGGGCAAAAAATACGCCACGTCGCTCGTCCCGACCTTCGCCTCGAGTTTCTCGGCGAGCGAGGTAATGCCGCAACGCAAATCCCAGATGGGACGGCTCAACGTCAACGGCCAGAATTGACGCCGGTGATTCTCG